>CAYTFT010000221.1:0-5144 GCA_964437155.1 uncultured Chitinophagales bacterium
GCCTCAGGAAGTCTTGCATGGTCCAGTCCTTCGCCGGCTTTTCCTGATCGCCATAGACCTCCCCAAAGAACCGGTGGTAACAGTAGCTGTCAATTCCGATCTTCATGGTGAGCCCTCCTCTAGGCAACTTCCTGGTTAATGGTCCGTCGAGCTGATATCGCGCTCAGCCTGCCGATGTGCATGCCGCGGGAGATCGAGCAGTCAAATGCGGCATCCGTGCTTCCACAGATGTCATTACAGGATTTTGCAGTGAAACAGAATCTGAACACCAGGATACTTTAAGCCTGATGGAATTGGTGCAATATGATATGGCGTATATGTTTTTTTACAGCGAACGTCCCGGTACGCTTGCTGCAAGAAAATATGCAGATGATATACCGCATGCCGACAAGATCAGAAGGCTGAATGAGATCATTGCATTGCAGACGAAACATTCGCTCGCATCCAATAAAAAAGATATCGGTAAAACGTGCAGAATATTAGTGGAAAAAACATCCAGGCGTTCAGAAAATGATATGTGCGGAAGAAATGATCAGAATAAAATGGTAGTGTTCCCCGCTAAAAATATTGCACCGGGAACCTACGTCAATGTTTCAATAACGGGAGCAACATCTGCAACCTTATTAGGTGTGCTGGTTGCATAATTATTTTTTGAAAGACAAAGAGATGGCAGACGAAATTCAATCCATAAAACAACGATTCGGTATAATTGGTAATGCTCCTGAATTACATTATGCTTTGAGCATTGCTTCGCGTGTAGCGCCAACAAATCTTACGGTATTAATTACCGGAGAAAGTGGTGTGGGGAAGGAAATTTTTTCACAGATCATACACCAGTTCTCGGCGCGCAAACACGGGCCGTTCATTGCAGTTAACTGTGGCGCAATTCCGGAAGGGACCATTGATTCAGAATTATTCGGCCACGTAAAAGGATCATTTACCAATGCAGTGGATGAGCGCAAAGGATATTTTGAAACCGTGAACGGCGGGACCATTTTTCTGGATGAGATCGGAGAGATGCCGCTGGGAACACAGGCGCGGTTGCTGCGGGTTCTGGAATCGGGTGAATTTTTGCGGGTGGGTTCCTCTAAAACACAAAAAACGGATGTGCGCGTTGTTGCGGCAACAAATGTGGATCTGCATAAATTAATTGCAGAGGGTAAATTCAGGGAAGATCTTTTTTATCGTCTGAATACTGTCCCGATCCATGTACCGCCTTTGCGCGAACGCAGAGAGGATATTTATCTTTTATTCCGCAAATTCACCGGCGATTTTTCAGAAAAATACAGAACGCCGCATATCACGCTCGACCAGGATGCGATTGAAATGCTGAAAAATTATAATTGGCCGGGTAATATCCGTGAATTAAAAAATATTGCAGAACAGGTTTCCGTTCTCGCTGCAGATAAAGTTGTATCCGCAGCAGAATTCCGGCATTTTATTCCGGAAACGAAATATTCAACTTTACCCGTTGTTGCCGGAAGTAAAGGCGGAGCAGAATTCAGCGAAAGGGAAATATTGTATAAGGTGCTTTTCGATATGAAAAAAGACCTTACCGATCTCAAACAATTTGTGCTGCATATGGCAGAAACAAATCAGTTGAAAACAGATATTCCGGCAGGATCCGGATTATTTGAAAATACAATTCCTGAGATGCAGCCTGCAAACGGACATGTACAACCGGAAATTATCAGCAAGCAACCACTGGTGATAAATCAGGCGGCAACACAATTGCACGAAGAAGTGGAGGAATCGCTTTCCCTTATAGATAAAGAAAAGGAACTTATTATTAAAGCGCTCAATAAACATAAAAGCAAAAGAAAAGATGCTGCGCTGGACCTCGGAATTTCTGAACGTACGCTTTACAGAAAAATAAAAGAATATCATATTGATGAATAAGGCTGGATGGAAAAGGATCGTGTGGGTAATCCCTTTTATTTTAATGGTTTCTGCAACCTGCAATGTTTCATTGTCGGGTGCCAAGATCCCGATCGATGTTAAAACCATAACGATCAATTATTTCCCCAACCAGTCGAATTTCGTGTCTCCTTCACTCAGCCAGACATTTACAGAGGCGCTGAAGGATAAATTTTTAAGGGAATCTGATTTAACTTTAGCAGATAATGCCGGAGACTGGGAACTGAGCGGTGCCATATCGCGCTACGAAAGTACACCGATAGCTCCCACCGGTAATGAAACCACCGCCCTGAACAGATTATCTGTTACGGTGAAAGTGGATTTTGTCAGCCATAAAAATGAAAAGGAAAACTGGAATCAGTCGTTTACCCGGTATGAAGATTATGAAAGCACAAAAACACTTTCACAGGTAGAAGGGGACCTGCTTCCTAAATTGTCAGAACAGATAGCAGATGATATTTATCAGAAATTAACGCAGAATTGGTAATGTTTCAGGAGGAATTTAACAGCATAGCAGCAAACCTTTCCCATCTGCAGGAGATCGATCTCGCAGATATCCGGACGATTGCCGAGCGATATCCGTATTGCCAGATCGCACACGTGATCTTCGCCAGAAAATTACATGATCTGCATAGTCCCCAATTTGAAAATCAATTGAAAAAGGCAGCAGTGAATGTGTACGACCGCGCTGTATTGCAACAGGTAATAGAAAGAACATATTTTGAAAAAACGGTTGCCGCAGGTTTTGAAGAGGAATTGGCCGTTTCTGTAGAACCGGAACTCACCGAAGAGGAAACACAAAAGATCGTTGAAGAACTGATAGAAAGTATCCCTGACCTGGAAACACCGGTTGAACTTGCTCCGGCAATAACTGAAGTTCCGGATGTAATGGAGGAAAAACCGGAACCGCCGGAAGAAGTATTTATTGCAGAGGAAATAGCACAAGAGACAGAAGTCAACCGGGAGCCTGAAGAAATAATTGCCGAGGCGGAGCAGGAACATAAGGAGACGGACGCAGAAACAATAAATACATTGATTGAAGCAATTCCTGAATTAACGGAGGAGGAAAGAGTTGTGCCTGAAGAGTATTCTATAGCCGGACCTGAAGAAATATCTGCGGAATTACAGGAAAATATGGAAGAAGAAACCATTGCGGATGCAGTGGTTGACGAAATATCAGCGCCTGATACAGTGGCGGAACAGGAATTAAATGAAGAAGAGACCCTGGTCGAATTAATGGAAAGTATCCCGGAGATCGAAACGGAACCGGAGATAATTCCACCTGTTTATGCAACAGATGCCGTGGAAGATACCGGTATCGAAATGCAGACAGAAATAATGGAAGAAGCAGTGATAGAATCCGCAATAGAGGCAGAATTGCCGGTTGAGGAATTGGTTGTTCCTGAATTAGCCATAGAGGAAAGTGAAATACCGGATATTGAAGAGGAGATCGAAGCGGTAGAGGAAAATATAGAGGAGCCGTTTTTTGACCTGCCTCCTTATGATATAGAGCATGAGTTGGGTATTCTTGATGAAAGTGAAATGATCAGGATCACCCTTGAAAGACCTGTGCCGCAGGAGGAAACAGTTTTCGAAACGGCGCAATCCGATTCTTTTGTGGGATGGCTCAACCGGCTGGGAAGTCCGACAAAAGGTAAACTTGTGGAACAGAAGCCCGCAAATAAACCGATTAATATTGCGGAGCGTGTTAGCGGTAAATCCGTATCACCGTCTGTGACAGAGCCCGTTCAGCCAAAGGTGGTCACCGAATCCATTGCCGCTGATCTGGCAAAGAAAAGTCTTGAGTTTGATGACCATCTGGTCACCGAAACCTATGCCCGTATTCTGGTTATGCAGGGAAAATACAACAAGGCGATCGATATGTATGAGCGATTATGTTTGCTAAAACCCCAAAAAAGCGATTACTTTGCAGCCTTAATTGATCAGTTAAAAAAACGAATTAAATAAAATGCTTTTTACAATTATTGTTATTATAGCCATCATTGCTGCCGTTCTGCTTGGTTTGGTAGTATTGGTACAGAACCCGAAAGGGGGTGGATTGACGGGTACTTTCGGCGGAGCCGCCAACCAGATCTTTGGTTACAAAAGAACTACGGATGATGTGGAGAAGATCACATGGGGATTGGTTATCGTGGTATTTGCTTTATGTCTTGGCGCTTCAGCTATGAAGCCGGTGCAGTCGGAGACGACGAATAATATGCTTACACCGGAAGCAAAGCAACCCAGTTCTACCATGACAATGCCTGCACAAACAACCGATGAGGGAACAACGTCTGAGCAGCCTGCCGGTAGCACCGGAACTACGGAACAACCGTAATAAGAAGAATTAAAAAAAAAAAAAGTTATACAAGCTCCTGCAAGGGAGCTTTTTTTATGCCCGCAGTTTTTCAATATACCGGATAAAACATCTTTTGGCGACCGGGAAAAGGGTTTCATGAAAGGGATACCGCAATTTGGTTTCGATCACCCAGGTTGCCGGATTCGGGAATTGCCTGTTCTTTTTAAGTAAATCGGATTTGATCGCTTCCGCATAGGTAAATAAAGAATGCGGATAACTTTCTATATAGGTGGTTTTCAATCCTCTGAACGGTGTAAATGCATTTTCGATCACCGTGAACGTATATTCGAAAACATCCGTAACGGAGGGCTGCGTTTTTCTGAATAAAATATATCCGCTGTCGGTGTACATCGGAACGATGCCGACTGAATGAATATCAATATCTTCTTCCACACGGTTATAAATATCTTTTGCAACATCTATTGATGCTGCCATCCGCGGAATGGCAAACTGAATGATCTCTGAAATGATTTCCAGGTGTTCATGGTCATGGATGGAACGTTCGTAGGCGAGCCGGAAATTTTCAAAATCAATGCGCGATAAATGCTGGGGGAAATTATTTTCTGCAATCGTTTTATTTTCCCGCAGTGAAATTAAATTTCGGTAGTGGGTAACAAGTTCTGCGAGAAACGGATATATTTTTTTGTCGTCGAATTGTTTCCCGACAGATTGTAAATATCCCAGCAGCATATATTTTTTATATTCAAAATCTATATGCCCTTCGGTGATCCAGTCAACTGAGAGGTTTTTCATTTATTCAACTATGCTGATTAAAATAAAAAAATGTCATTATTCAATAGCTTATTTCTTTTTATACCTGCTTTCATATTGTGCTATGATCATTTCCAGTGTCGGGTTATTATTCGGA
>CAYTFT010000222.1:0-5142 GCA_964437155.1 uncultured Chitinophagales bacterium
CCATTAATTTCTTAATGGTTTACCTGTTTTTAATATATGCTGCATCCGTTCCAGTGTTTTTCTTTCACCCAACAAGGATAAAAATGCTTCACGTTCGAGATCCAGTAAATATTGTTCATTTACTTCAGTGGGTTGTGATAAATCCCCTCCGCATAATACATAACAAACTTTTTTTGCGATCATTTCATCATATTCTGAAATGTATCCTGCCATGCGCATAGAAGCTATACCGACATAAAAACTGCCGAGTGCCGATCTCCCCAGTACTTTAACATCCTTTCTGGGCTGCGGTTGTATATATCCGTTCTCAGACAAGGTGATTGCAGTTATTTTTGCTTCTGCGATCTGTCTGCTTCTGTTCATCACAATTTTGTCGGTGCCGCTTCTCAAAATACCCAGATCAAATGCTTCCTGTGCACTGGTTGCCACTTTTGCCATTGCAATATTGAGGCTCATTTCCTGCAATACCGGGATTTCAATATCCCCTTTGAAATATTTATCACTTGCCCGCATTGCGAATTCTTTTGTACCACCGCCGGCAGGAATTAACCCTGCTCCTACTTCCACGAGACCGATATATGTTTCTGCTGCTGCAACAGCGATATCACTGTGCATAGTCAGCTCGCAACCGCCGCCAAGGGTAAGTCCGTGTGGAGCAACAACAACAGGAATTCCGGAAAACCGCGCTCTTGCCACTGTATTCTGAAACATGCGAATGGCAAAATCCAACTCATCGTATTCCTGTTCAATTGCAAGCATCAGCATCATGGCAATATTTGCACCTGCAGAAAAATCAGCAGCATCATTTCCGATCACCAACCCGCGATAATTATTTTCAGCAATTTGGACAGACCGGTTTATTGCTTCAAGAATTTCGCTGCCGATAACATTCATCTTCGTGTGAAATTCCAGATTTACAATACCATCGCCGATATCATGTAAAGTAGCGCCTGCATTTTCCCATACGGGTTTTACGGGGCGATAATTATCGAGGATAATAAAATCATCGTATCCCGGTATTTCGAGATAATTACCGGAGGCGCTGTCATAATATTTTCGTTTGCCGTTTTCAAGTTTATAAAATGTTGTATTGCCTGCCTCCACCATTTTATATATCCATTCAGCAGGTTTCAATCCGGCGGATTCCATCACAGGAAGCATGTTTTTTATTCCCAGCACGTCCCATGTTTCAAAAGGACCCAGTTCCCATGCAAAACCCGCTTTAATTGCATCATCTATTTTATATAAGGCATCTGTAATTTCCGGAATGCGAAAGGATACATAGCGAAATACATGGGCTGCGGTTGCATTATAAAAGGAAGCCGCTTTATCGTTACCGGCGTGGAGAACTTTGATCCGCTCTTTCAGATTTTCCAGTGGCTTTGCTGCATCGAGTGCAGCGAATTTCGGCTTGGTCGTTTTTTTATATTCCAGTGTTGTGAGATCGAGGGTAAGGATCTCCGCTTCACCCTTTTCATTTTTCACTTTTTTGAAAAATCCCTGACCGGTTTTATCACCCAGCCATTTATTATTTATGAGTGCAGAAATATATGCGGGTGGCTGAAAAATATCGCGGCTTTCATCTGCGGGGCAATCCTTAAATGTATTGTTTGCAACCTTTACAAGTGTATCGATCCCCACAACGTCGGCAGTGCGAAATGTTGCTGACTTAGGCCTCCCGTAAACAGGACCTGTCAATGCATCTACTTCTTCAACAGTCATTTTTAATTCACCCATTACTTTCAGTACAGCCATCATTCCGAAAACGCCTACACGATTAGCAATAAATGCAGGTGTATCCTTACATAACACAGTTGTTTTGCCGAGTAACCTGTCGCCGAAATCCATTAAAAATGCAATAACAGCAGGATCCGTTTCCGGCGCAGGAATTATTTCGAGCAACCGGAGGTAACGTGGCGGATTAAAAAAATGTGTTCCGCAAAAATGCTTTTTAAAATCATCGGAGCGGTCCTCTGCCATCTTGTGTATCGGAATACCGGAAGTATTGGAAGTGATAAGTGTTCCGGGCCGGCGCAATGCATCAACTTTTTCGAACAATTGTTTTTTAATTCCCAGATCTTCAATTACTACTTCAATGATCCAGTCGCATTCGCTTATCTTCCCGAGGTCATCCTCGAAGTTGCCTGTATTTATTTTTTTCAACACTTTTTGTGCATACACAGGAGAAGGATTTTGTTTTACTGCAGACTGCAGGCTCTCATTGACAAGTTTATTCCGCAATTGCGGGTTATTTTTTTCGGCATCAGTCAAGCCGGACGGAACGATATCCAATAACAATGTCTGTATTCCGATATTGGCAAAATGACATGCGATGCGGCTTCCCATAACGCCACTGCCGAGGACTGCAACTTTTTTAATTATTCTGTTCATATTCGCTGGTAATCAGGGGTAAAGGAGTTTGAATTATTCTATATTAAATTCTGTGTCTGCAAATAATTAAGATATCAATTTGACAGTAATGTGCAATACATCCATATTTACAATTTATTTCATCAATGCCTCTTTACTTGCTTTTTCAAATTTTTCCAAAATCATTTCATGTGCTTTTAATAAATACGATTTATCATTATAAATGCGCATCATCATTGCTGCTCCTTCTATCGCGCATATTGTTTCCTTAGCGAAAAAAAGTGCAGCTTCCGGACTATATCTGTCACGGTAAATATGCTGAAGCGCATGTATCCAGTCATCAAAAAATGCACGGATAGGTTTTCTGAATTCAGGAACAACATCATTTGTTTCCATTGCAATATTTGCCATGAGGCAGGCACCTTCCCCATTCACAAATACATGGATACTTTTTTCGCCAAGCAATTGCAAACGTTCCAGCGGAGTGAGACTTTCGTCAAAAGCATATATAAAAACCCGGTCGCGGTAATGGTCCCTGAGCACCTCAAGCACCTCTTTCATCAGATCTTCCTTAGAGGAAAAATAATGGTAGACGCTTCCCTTGAGCAGGCCACAGGCATCACCTATGTTGGCCATCGTGGTTTTATGATACCCCTGCGTCCTGAATAAAGTGAGTGCCTCCCTTATGATGTCATGTTTGTCGACTTTTTTAACTGGCATGGATCAAAGTTATTCTGTTTTTTGAATTTACCAAACGTTTGTTTGACATAATCCGGAAAAAAAATAAACCGGTCGGAGACCGGTTTACTTCTCGTCATGTATTGTATTAAATCTTTATGAAGTGAACTTCCGTAGCATCACCATCATCGGTGAGCTGGAGGGTCACATCGGTAACATCTTTCACGTACCAGGACTGATCGAGCGCCTCCATTTCAGGATTACCGTTGATGGCGATCATTACTTCCTTGTCGTAAGCTACATCTGTGCTGATGTACTGAATCATCCATGTGCCGTCGTAGGAGTCGATCCCATTTGTAGCATTCATGGTTCCATTACTGTAAAACACAAATGTATATCCTTCAAAAGCATTGAGTGTTCCGCCCTGGGCCTCATAGTAACTTACTTTATAAGTTCCCGGGATCACTCCCTGGGCATCGGCCACCGACATAGTACTCAAATCTGTTTGTGTGCATGCTGACAGGAGGACGATAACCATTAAGGTTGCGGGTAGAAATCTCAAATTTTTCATAAGCGTATTATATTGTTTGAACATAAAACTGTTATTTAGAGCGTACCGTTGCATTTGCGGATGAAAGTCAATCTCTCACGATTTGGGCCGGCAATCTGATCCATCATTCGGGATAATTGCCCTGAACCTTGATATTTTAGACCCAATCTCCAGAAATCAAAATACCCAATCTATAAAATACAACGTCACAATTATGAATTTAGTGTAATAATCCGGTTGTGTGCAAAGTGCTGTTCAGGTCAGATCTTTTCGAAATGAATCTCCTCTCCGGGTGTATCATCGATAAGTTGCATGGTTGTTTCGGTGAGATCTGTGATATACCATGAACCATCGAGTTTATCCATCTGGTCGTCACCCGAGATCATAAATTCGATTTCTTTGGAATGGTCGGGATCATCGTCACTGTTTTTTACAGCCCAGGAACCACTGTGCGAGAGAGCGCCGATCGCTGCTGTAACAGAGCCATCATCGTTGATCTCAAATGTATAGCCATCAAAATCATTGCTTACTCCGTCGCTGTCATCCACGTAGTAGGTTACTCTCCATGAACCAGCCGCCATTTTTTCGGCTTCGCCCAGTGTAATGTCCGATAAAGCATCCTTTGTGCAGGATGACAGCAGCATGGCAGATACACCAACAGCGAATAATAATTGTAATTTCCTCATAATTTTTGTTTGAATGAAATGATAAAAATGTTTTGCAATTTGAAGGATAAAACGGGGCGTTGCGCTGAATAGTTGCAACAAAACGGGGACAGAAAAAAGCGGTTTCCGAGAGTTTCCGGATTATTTTAAAGGACGAAACCAACACAGAAATCTCTTTTCCTGCGTGCTATTATTGATCAGATGGAGATCTGCGGCGAACGCCGGAAAGCACTATAAAGACAGCATCCCGTATTTTCCGTTCCGGCAGGAAAGAAATTTACGGGAACCTAATCAATTAAAACAGGATACTGCGGTACCGATACAAGATGTGCAGATGTATGGAGAAGTAAATTGATTTAACCGTTATGGCAAATTACAATCCTGTTGTGTATTTCAGGATACCACCATTTTCATCAGACCACATCCCAGCCAATATCTCTCCTAAAATATCTCGTATCAAAATAAATACGGCCGGCATTTACATAACAATTTCTCAATGCCTCCTCCAGATCCTTGCCGTATGCTGATACAGCCATCACTCTTCCACCGGACGTGACCAATTCGTTATTGGCATCGCGGGCGGTTCCGGCCTGAAATACCATACAGTCCTCCGTATTTTCGATACCGGTTATTTTTTTTCCTTTTTCAAAATTACCCGGATAACCATCGCTTGCGAGTATTACTGTTGCGCATGCGCGGGTATCGGTTTGCAGTGCAACCTTATGTAAGTTTCCTGCAGCAACAGCTTTAAAAAGATCGATAATATCATTTTTTATTCTGGGCAAAATAACCTGAGTTTCCGGATCTCACATTCGCGCATTGAATTCGATCACAAATGGTTCATCACCACATTTAAATAATCCGAAATATAAAAATCCC
>CAYTFT010000223.1:0-5142 GCA_964437155.1 uncultured Chitinophagales bacterium
AAAATATTGATGATCAGATCCTGGAACTGAAAGCATATTGATCTGGCTGAAAATAAAAACTGCCCGCCGGTATTTCTCCGCGGGCAGTTGCAAGGTTATCCTCTTGGTTTAGAACTTGAATTCTAATTTGGTGAACAGAAATGTTCCATTAAAGCCCATCTGCACTGCATCCCATGCACCGCCGCTTTCCGTTTCATACGGGTCGGTGGGGTCGGGATAGGTGTTCAGCAGGTTAGAACCGCCGATCGTCAGATGTACGTTCTTTGTAATGTCGTACCCCACGCTGGCATCCAATGTTGTTTTCGCCGCATAGGAATATTCATTACCGCTGTAATTAATAAATGTGAGTGCACCGAAATAATTGGTGCGGAGATTTACATTCAGTTTTTCAGTTGCATATTCAATATTGAGATTCATCTTTGCCGGCGGAGCGCTGGCTAACAGAAAATACTGTTCGCGTGCACTGAAATAATTATCTTCCTTTCCGGCCAGTAATTCATTTGTATAAATATTGCTGATCTCCATCTGATTGAAATTTCCTGCATACGTAAATGTCAGCGTATTGGACTGCATATACATTTTATATGCAATGATCACATCCACACCGGTCGTTTTTGTGTCAACGGCATTTGTGAAAAATCTTGCATATCCGACATTCAGTTCTGCGAGCGTGGCACCGATCACATCATCGTCTGTACCGAAACCATCGGTTAATACAATACGGTCGGCAACAGAAACAGAATATCCGTCAACTGTAAGTGAAAGTCCCGTCATCGGTTTTGCGGTAAATCCGACACTCATATTGGTACTGGTCTCTTCTTTTAATGCAGGAATTCCTAATTCGCGTGCGATCACACTTTTATTATCGGCGATCACTTCATCAATGATCTGTCCGACCTCTACATTCGTATATGTTGACGAGAAATAGATCTGTGCAAGTGAAGGCGCACGGAATCCTGTGCTAAATGATCCTCTTAATGCAAATTTTTCTCCTAATGCAAGACGTGCAGCAATTTTTCCGGTGATGGTATTACCGAAATCGGAATAATCTTCATACCGCAATGCGCCGCTCATGGCAAATGATTCGGTGATATCGGCTTCCACATCGGCATACACGCCGATATTCGATCTGAATTCGTTCGTCACATCACCCGGTTGAAATCCGGGGAATCCCTGGGAGCCGCCGGGGCGAATAATGGTATCTTCTCCGTCAATAAATGTTGCGCCGTAATTATCCCAGGATCCCTGTTCACCGGCGAAGATCTGATAATTATCAATTCTGTATTCAGCGCCGTAGGCAATATTCAATCCGTTTAAAACGCCATCAAAATATTTTGTGAAATCGAGGCTCGTTGTATTTTGCGCAAGTGAAAAACCGCCGTCATCAAATTCGGTGGGTGAAGCAGTTCCCATGGATGCATTAATTGTTTCACGTCCGTAATAGTGCATTTTATTCATACCGAATGAATTATTGAAATCAACGTTCCATCCGCTGATATCGCCTCTTATACCGGTTGATAAGGAGCGGTCATTTACAACTGATGCAATAACCGGATCAAATCCTTTCGGATATATTTCATCAATATTTCTTGCTGAGCCGGGTGAACGTGTAAATGCGTACGCAGAAACATCCCGGTTATTTATTCCGCCAAAAGCATAGAAGGCGGTATTATCACCAAGCGGCATGCGCAAATTGAACCAGGAAGAAAAATCCGTTACTTCGGCATCACCAAAATAATTCCGCACATCTGTATTATCGGGAAAATCACCCGTGAATTCTGCGCGATTGGTATGACCGCGATAATGATAATCGGAGGTTACATTAATAAATCCCTGCTCGCCGATTTTAAATCCGTAATTTCCGTTTAACTGGAGATTTAGTCCGTCGAGCGGTCCTTCATTCCAGTTATATTGCGCGAGGTTGGCACCGGTATTTACATTTCCGGTAAATTCATCCACATTATCTTTCAATACAATATTTATCACACCGGCAATTGCATCGGAACCATATTGTGCCGAAGCGCCATCGCGTAATATTTCAATACGGTCGATTGCGGCTGCGGGAATGGTATTGAGATCGGTTCCGGTATTTCCTCTTCCTCTTGTTCCGAAAATATTAATGAGGGAGGATTGGTGATAGCGTTTTCCGTTCACAAGCACTAATGTCTGATCGGGTCCCATGCCGCGTAAGGTTGCCGGATCGATATGATCGGCACCGTCGGCTCCGCTCTGGCGGTTGGAATTAAAAGACGGGGCAGCATATTGCAGCAACTGGTTTACGTCGAGCTGACCGTTTGCCGCAGTTACGGCATCCACATCAATAAGGTCGATCGGCGACATGCTTTCTGTTGCCGATCGGTTCATACTGCGTGTACCCACAACTTCAACGCCGGTGAGATTATAACTTTCGGCTTCCAGCAAAACGCGCAGTGTAGTGGTAAATGTCACTTCAATTTCCTGGGTACTGTATCCAACGTAACTGAATACAAGTGTGCCGGCAGTGTTTTTCAGTGTGAGGGTAAAATTTCCGTCAGCATCGGTAACGGTACCGTTGGTGCTTCCTTTCTCAACAATGGTGGCACCGGGTAAAGCGCCGCCATTGAGATCGGAAACATTTCCTTTTATTATCGTCTGCCCTATTGAAAGGCCCGATAGTAAAAGAAAAATAATCAGGGAGTAAATGTTTTTGTTCATAGATCTTGGTTTATTGAGCGAATGTAAATAAAAAATGCATTGCCGCGCGTCTGATATAAACAGTGTAACTGCATTGATCGCCGAAATGTACAATATACTGATCCGGTTATCCACCGGCTGTAAGTTGCATATGAATCGAAGATGATGATCTTTCAAAATTTGACGTTCTTTTTTTCTGCGATGAAATATGAATTGGTAAACAGTTATATTCGTAACCGCAACCAGTAAATAATTTCAGCATGCAGGCATCACCTTTCAGCCGGATGGAAAAATTCATTAAAGAATTACCTGTAATACGGTCGGTCCCCGGTTTTAATACTTTACCCCCATCCGTAACGCCCTACAATCTGCGTTTTTATAAACTCGGAAATCTTGTTTATACGCTTGGTTTGGCGATCCATGCCACCTGGGTCACGCTGTTTTTTCTGCTGGATGTAAAACCGCTTGCGATCATAAATATTGTAAGCGTAGGTGTTTATATTCTTACGATTGCGATCAACCGCCGCGGACATCATTTCAGTGCAGCCGTGATTATGATCTGTGAGATCATACTGCATCAGCTTTTTGCCATCCGTATGGTAGGATGGGAGGGCGGATTTCAATATTATGTAATCGTAATTTCCATGCTTCCCTTTTTAATGCCGAAGGGAAAATGGGTGATAAAACTTGTATTGCTTGCTGCATGCCTGTTCACGTATATCATGCTTGATTATATGATCAAAAATCAGACGCCGCTTTATTCGATCCCGCATGGATTTCTTACGTATTTCAAGATCACGAATATTGTTTTTTCATTTACCAGTATGGCCATCAGCGGCGGATATTTCAATATTGCCATGCATGAAACGGAAGCTAAGCTCGAACATAAATCAGCAGAACTGGTCGAGGCGGAAAAAAAAGCAACGCTGGGCAGGATAGCTGCAGAAATGGCACATGAAATTCAAAATCCGCTCAACTTCGTAAATAATTTTGCCGCGATGAATGAAGAATTTCTGCGTGAATTAAAAAAAGAACTTGCCGTTACCGGCGTAAGTGCATCTGCGGATGCGCTTATGAATGATCTTATCATTAACAGTGAACGCATCCGGTTGAATGGCCGTCGTGTTTCGGTGATCGTACAGGCGCTACATGATCAGGTCAGGAATGGTGAAAAATGAAATGTACCGGTATTGCTCAAATAATCTTATACCTCACTCCTATTTCTATCCTTTCGTAAGTATACGTCTGGGGTTTGTGTTCGTAACAACAGGCAACAATTCAGCTCAAAGAGTGATGTTTTTCACCTGACACCGGAAATTGCATTTTATTAATGAGTTATTAAAAGTTTATCACTGTACAATCTCTGGTGTTCATTCTCCAGCACGACCTCATACAAACCGCTGTTACATTCGGATATAGATATAGCAGTGTCGAATTGAATATTTTGGTTGGTTAACACCTCTTCCCCCAATAGATTATAGATATGTAACTCCACCTGTGCTGTTGAATACGCTGCATTCCCTGAAAAATAGATCTGATTAGAGGCCGGATTTGGGTATATATGAATTCCGGTTGGTTCAGGTGGAGTTGAAATGGCGAGGAGGGTATCACATCCGCTGCCAACTAATGGGCCTAAATTATAGTTGGGCATGTTAGGGAGGCTGCCAATATTATATTGTCCATTTAGGGTAACTTCAAGTGTATCTAAATCACATCCAAGACCAAAAATAACCGGACTATTAATTACAAATAGATTAAGATTTAATAATGTCGTATCTGCAACTATTTGGGTTGCTGATGCAAGATATATTTTATTATCAGGTCCAATTTGCATTTGACCCAGGTCCATTTGAGGTAAATGGCCATAATAGATCTCGGTTTTTGTTTCAGCAACCGGATCGGGGCAAGAGAGGCAATATTGATACAAGTATGGTTGAGGACCAATCGAGGAAATATAAAGAAATCTTCCATCTGGTGAAAACTCAATACCATATGTAGTCGGTGATGAACCTTTATGTACAACGGTATCAATATTAATATAATCTGAAAATTCACCTGTACATCGATCAAAGGTATAAATATCTACATCTTGTCCTTTAGATATAGCGACTTTGCTACCGTTATTTGAAAATTTCATCTGGCCAATTGATTGTACGCCTGAATCTGCATCATGGAAAACGTCGCCGCAGTTTTGATAAACAGGGCCTTCGATACCAAACTCTGAAATCCGGAATTTGATAAATCGCGTTGTATCGCCTTCAATATAAAGCCCGGTTACAGTTACTAACCACCAGTCTTTTCCATTTCCATGTTTTACCGCGGTAAACTTTTCCTGAAGAATTGAGTCCTCGGATAAAAACTGATTTTTCAATTCTACATCACCAATTCCGCCGTTCAATTCCATATTTACAATGGAATATTGCAATTGATATGAATAATCATCATCAGTAATGTAGAAAATATAAAACA
>CAYTFT010000224.1:0-1691 GCA_964437155.1 uncultured Chitinophagales bacterium
GTGGTTGGTGTTTTTTTCACCAACCACAAAATCGAATAGAGAACCAGATAGCGCGAGCGTCCGCTCGTGCTTCACTTCTGAAGCGTCCGCTTCCGTTTATTTGTTTTAACATAAAAAAATCTGAAGCCGTGGTTGGTGTTTTTTTCACCAACCACAAAATCGAATAGAGGATCGGCGAGGACGCAAACCACAGGCGAAATACTTCCAATTATGTGACCGGTGAAAAAAATATTGACCGCAGCACCGAGTCGAAATTTCCGGTATTAAAATTTTAAAAAATAACCCGATTGATCTACAGCTTCACCGAATAACCTGACAGTGTAAAATCCCTGCGGGAATGCATCTGTACTGATTTGTAATTTGTCTGGGAATTTAATTACATCCGCTTCAATTTGTCTGCCTGTATTATCGGTAATAATTATATTAAAATCCGAGTGCATGGGAAATGGAAATTTGACCTGCATGTTTTCATGTACCGGATTTGGATATATGCGTAATTCCTGAGAGCTGTTCGTTGAAAGTGTCAGCGGTTCTTCAACACAGGAAAAAGACGTTTCAAAAGCTGTAATACTTTCATCCATCTCAATTAAACTGACCAGTTCCGCTGTGTTCATATCTATGGTTCCAAGATATGTATGCCATCCCCCTCCGACCCAGCTCAGAAAAGTCTGCACATACTGCATTTCCGGCTCAAGCAGCACATTCTCATTATATGCAAGACCGCCGACTTCGGTAAGTGCATTAAATTGTACCGTATCACCGGTCACTGCGTTCAGCGAAATATAAATCAGATCCTCAGGGCCGAATTGAACTCCATAAAACAGACCGTCGGTGCAACGGAACTGCAGATCGTAAATTTTTGTGATCTCTCTCACTGTGTCTATCATTCCGGTAACCAGATCAATCCGCAAAAGATAATGATCGCCGATTAAATCGTCACAGAATACCAGATAGGCATTTAAAAATTCATCTATTGAAGTGGAGTGTCCGGCAATTTCCATACCCTCGGGTAGTACTGAAACTGAAACGGCCTCACCTGTAATCGGATCCAATGATACGATCTTATATATTCCGGTATCCGATTCAACAGCATATAATTTCCCATCGTTACAGTTATACTGAAGTTTCGAAAATTCTCCGTCAATTTCAGGAGCATACATTACAAAAGCATTATCAGCACGTACCGAGAACAATGCATTATCGAACTTTTCATTTTTCCCGATGAAAATAAAATGATCCCTTCCCGTATCAAAAGCGGAATATGCAAGTCCGAATCCGGAAGTGCCAGCTATTTCTCCGATCACTGTGGTTGTAGCCGTTACCGGATCCAGTGTTACAAGCTGCACGGGAACTGTTTCTTCAGTGAGCGCATATATCACACTTTGTGTCCGGGCAAAAGTGGAGAGCAGCATCAGGAATATCAGAATTATTTTTTTCATTGGAATATTTTGCATTTTCGATTGGTATCTAAAGATACAAAATTTCCAAAGCCGTGGCTGGTGTTTTTTTCATCAACCACAAAATGAATTTTATAGGAGCTGGATAATAATGGATTGGCGAGGACGTCAACCGCAGGGGAAATAATGTCGCCCCTACAGGGCTTGAATTAATGTATGGATCGTTTGCTACAATAATGCCGCCCCGATGAGGCTTGAATTAATGCATTAATTGAAGCCGTGGTTGGTGTTTTT
>CAYTFT010000224.1:1791-5118 GCA_964437155.1 uncultured Chitinophagales bacterium
TGAAGCCGTGGTTGGTGTTTTTTTCACCAACCACAAAATGGATTTTATAGGAGCTGGATAATAATGGATTGGCGGGGACGCAAACAGCAGGCGAAATGTCCCACAATACCATTTCAGATCTTGCGGTTTTTCTCAAATTTAACTAATCTTGTTTTCTAAATATTGTTTATGCCCTTTTACCATCCGTTATTGGAAGAATTTCACACGCCTGTCAATTTCTTTACGTCAACAATACTTAATTGGAAACACCTGTTAAGCGCAGATCACAGAAAGGAAATTATCATTGGGAGTTTTAAGCATCTTATAGAGCAAGGGAGAATTAATTTATATGGATTTGTTGTTATGCCCAATCATATACACATGTTGCTCACTATGTGTGAAGGAGAACTTTTTTCTGCTTTTCAACGGGATTTTGGAAAGTTCACTGCAAATAAATTAAAATACGATTTAGAAATTCATGATCCTGATCAATTGAAAACATTCAAATCTACTCAGCAGGATCGGAAATATCAGATATGGGAAAGGAGGCCACTTTCTATCCCTGTTTATAACGAAAAAATATTTATTCAAAAATTAAACTATATTCATAACAACCCTTGTAAACCACCATGGAATCTGGCATCGAATCCCGAAGATTATTTTTATAGCAGTGCAAAATTTTATAAAACCGGTTTTGATGACTGGGGGTTTATGAAACATTTTTGGGATTAATGGTCAAGGATGAAATTGGTTGGTGAAAAAAACACCAACCAAGGCTTGTGGCGAGGATTTTCCCTCCGAAGCCGTGGTTGGTGTTTTTTTCACCAACCACAAAATGGAATAGAGAATCGGCGGTCACGCCAACCACAGGGGAATACATTACCTCAGTTTTGTATATTTGTTAAAAAACATCATGAAACACATAGTATACATCCTGGGCTTTGTTGCAATACTTTTCACCGCTTGTAAGGATACTGAAGATACTTCTACAAAAGAATGCGGCGAAGAAGCTATCACTTCTGTTGCAATTTATAATTGCAACGATCTCTTCGCGAGTGACTCTGTACTCACCGATGGGAAAAACACCACTGAATACAAATATTCCTCAGAAATATTAGGCACAATGCGCAATTTTTCACTCACAACCACTTATAATGCACTGTGTACATATACATCACCGGTTATTTCGGCTTCGCTGGAACTGGCGATTGCAGATCCGGAAATAGCAGATACCCTTTTCATTTCAGAATCCGGCGGCAATGTTGTGTATTATATTCCCGACAATTTCGGGACGCTGCATCATGGGAGTGAGTTTTATACCTGGCAAAACGAAGGTTCCGGTGCGGCTTCATTATTCTTTGCCTACGCCGTATATTTTCCAACACTGGGCGACTGGCCGTCCGATAGCGCATATTTTTTCACCAACCTAATTAAAATGTCATTGGGAATGTCCGGTGACAAACAAAAATAATTGCGTGAATGCCGGCATTACGATCCGTGATCAAACCGCGGTGGAATAATAAATAATTATAATTTCACAATCAACGCATTCCGGATCACTCCCTCACCAAATATATTCAGAATATAAATCCCCGGATTTAAATCCGCGGTCAAAATATGTGTTTCTCCTTCCAGCTTTCCACTTATAATTATCTGTCCGGTTGCATTAATTAAATTAAAATTGATTACACCTTTATCTGCTGATGAAGAAACCGTTAGTTCATTTGTTACGGGATTCGGAAAGATAATTATTGTCTCGTCACTTCCTGCGGGATCGACAAAAAGTGGTGCAGCATGAAAAATTTCGGATGCATCCGAACTGCAGCCCTCCAGGGTAACAATAACATAATAATCATCTTCTGCAGTGATAATATAATCCTGACTTGTTGCACCCGCAATGGGTCCTGCAGCATTATACCATTGATTGCCTGCCGGCGCATCTGAATGCAATGTGCTTCCTGTTTGTGTGATAACAGGAGTTGCAGGTTTGGGATTTACGGTAACAAAAAGCGTATTTGCCGGCCCGTTGCCGTAATCACTTACGCCGGTAACTATTATTTCTCCTGAAACCGCACCGGGTCCGAAATCAACGGTGATGCTGCTGGTTACACTTACACCGGTTGCACCGCCCGGTAATGACCACGCATAAGCTGTTGCATGCGGTATAGGCGGAACGGAATAAGTGATACCGGTTTCACCTGCACAAACCGTAACGGGCCCGGAAACAGGACCACCACAACCCGGTAAATGATTATCAATTACGCTGTAGAGTAAATAAACAACCGATTGTTCCCCCGCAGGAAATGAATTTACAAGTCCGCATACAACTGCGCCGCGACAACTGTCGTACATCATTTTACTTCTGTATCCCCATGTTGCGCCACTATGTCCCCAATATGTTTTAGTCAAAGTTGTTTCACGGCTGAATCCCAGACCATAATCATAATAATCCATTCCGGTCGGTACAAAATCTGTCAATTCCGCAAGTGATGCATTATTAATTATATCGCCGCTGAACAATGCATGATACCATTGCACCATTTCTGCGGAAGTTGAAAATAATGATCCTGCACATCCGCCGGCTGTATTTAACCCGACACGCGATGTATCATGATAATCAATAAGGTTATACCACCTGTGCGCAATTGTCCCTGTTTCCGGTTCCTCAACATCATAAAATGTACTATCCATTTCCAATGGTGTGAGAATCTGATTTCGAATGAGTGACGAAATAGAACTGCCCGTTGCACTTTCAGCGATCATACCGGCGAGAATATAATTTACATTAGAATAACTCCATCCTGCACCGGGAGCAAAATAAGGGGCACCCAGCCAGCTTAAAACTTCTTCATTTGAAAATACACGGGTCGGGTTTTGCATAATGGTATCCATCCATGGCGATAAAAAAATCGGATCGGAAACTCCGCTGGTATGATTCAGTAACTGACGGATTGTAATATCAGGATCAACATTCGGATGATCTGGCAACCAGTCGTGAACAGCATCATCAAGATTGAGGATACCGTCTTCTGCCAGTTTCAGCATCACCGCTGAAACAAACAATTTCGTATTACTGGCAATACCGAACTCCATATCGGTGGTGATCGGCTCTCCGGTATAGGATTCACCTGCAACGCCCTGCCATATTCCCTGTCCGGGGTAATACACACTCGCCGACATTCCCTTTATACTCGGGATCACCGATGTATAATAATCCAGTGTATCCTGCAGCATGGCTGAAAGCAACGGATTAAAAGTTTGTGCGGAAGAAAATTGAATAACGGATGCGAGAAGGAAGGGTGTGAGGAACTTTTTCATACAATGTATTTATGTGCTGAATGAAGAGGA
>CAYTFT010000225.1:0-5089 GCA_964437155.1 uncultured Chitinophagales bacterium
TACAGGTTCCTGCTCCGATTCATTCTTTATTCGCAACAGAACTCATTTACGATCATGACGGATTCTGCTTACCCGACAAATGTGCTGGTTTGTACCAGCTCCGGCTTTTCTTTCAGAATAGCATTTATTCCGCCGGCAACATTGATGATATCTTTAAATCCTTCCCTCTTCAGGATAGAACACGCCATCATACTTCTGTAGCCACCTGCGCAATAAACGATATATTTATTTTTTTTATCCAGCAAATCAATCTCCGCCTGCAATCCGCTCAGCGGGACAGCATGTGATTCGATCACACTGTTTTTTTCAGTTTCGGCGGGACGGCGCACATCGAGTAAACGATATTTTCCCGAATCCATAAGATCTGCCAGTTCAGAAACGGTGATATTTTTAATGGAGTCGAGTGTATTTTTTTCTTCAGTCCATTTATCAATTCCACCTTCAAGGTAGCCGAGAATATTTTCATAACCGATACGTGCGAGCCGTGTAACGGTTTCCTTTTCTTTTCCCGGAGGCGTCACCAGAACAAGGGGTGTATTAAATTCGAGGAGGGTTCCTGCCCATACGGCAAATTCACCGTTGAGTCCGATATTAATGGAACCCGGAATAAATCCTTTTGAAAATTCCTCTGCCGTTCTTGTATCCAGAATAACTGCGTTCTCACCTGTTTCACGTTTCACCTTTTCACAGGGAATCGGGTCCATGGAAGCGGAAAGCACTTTCTCAAAATTCTCGTATCCGTGTTTATTAATGGCAGCATCCTTAAAGAAATAGGCAGGCGCTGCAGGCTGGTCATCACATATCGCTTTAATAAATGCATCCTTATCGGTGAATTGCATCGCATAATTCATTTCTTTTTGCAATCCGATAGTGGAAGAGGTTTCCTTTCCCAGATTTTTTCCGCAGGCACTGCCGGCACCATGACCGGGATAAACGATCGTTGCATCGGGCAACACTTTTAATTTTTTTTGCAGCGAATCGAATAACATTCCGGCGAGTACTTCCTTGTCCAGATTACCGCTCATGAGATCAGGCCGGCCGACATCACCGATAAATAATGTATCTCCGGAAAAAACGGCATGTACTTCATTCGCTTCATTAAATAAAAGGAAACAACTGGATTCAACGGTATGACCCGGTGTATGCAGCAGCATTACTTTTATTTTCCCCAGGTCGATCACATCATAGTCCTTTAAAACGGCGGCAGGGTAATCGGGTTGAGCACCCGGACCGTAAACAATTACCGCACCTGTTTTTCTGGCGAGTTCAAGATGGCCGGAAACAAAATCAGCATGAAAATGCGTTTCCAGAACAAACCGTATCCGGGCATTTCTGGAAGCAGCAAGTTCGATGTATTGTGCTGCATCGCGCAATGGATCAATGATCAGCGCTTCGCCTTCACTCTCTACATAATAGGCAGCCTGTGCAAGGCAGTTCGTATATAATTGCTGGATGAACATGTTAATTAATTTAGAAATGAAAAAAAATAATTCTTTTTCTGCGGAAATTTATTTTTGAGAGGCATTCCCGTAGAAAAAAACATCAGGCAGCAAAAAAGCGCCACCTGATGTAATCACAATGTACCTCTTTTTCTTTGTTCCTCTTCGATGCTTTCAAACAGCGCCTGGAAATTTCCTTTTCCAAACGATTTCGCACCGCAGCGTTCAATAATTTCAAAAAACATGGTCGGCCTGTCTTCAACAGGTTTTGTGAATATCTGCAAGAGATAACCATCCTCATCGTGGTCAACCATGATGCCGAGATCTTTTAATACCTGCAGGTCTTCCCGAATAGGACCTACACGATCGGCAACCGTATCATAGTAAGCGCCCGGTACATACAGGAATTCGACACCGCGTTTGCGCAATTCACTCACGGTGAGAATGATATCATCGGTTGCAACGGCAATATGCTGACAACCTTCACCTTCATAGAAATCAAGATATTCTTCCACCTGCGATTTCTTTTTACCGACAGCGGGTTCATTGATCGGAAATTTGATGCGCATATTATCATTTACCATCACCTTACTCATCAGCGCAGTGTATTCGGTAGAAATATCCTTATCATCAAAAGTGATAAGGTTTTTAAATCCTAAAACATTCTCATAAAATCCGGCCCATACATTCATTCTTCCCAATCCTACATTGCCAACGCAATGATCAACATATTCGAGTCCGATCGGCGTTGGATTATATGCACACTCCCATTTTTCAAATCCCGGCAGAAAAATTCCATGATAGTTTTTTCTTTCAATAAACATATGCACCACCTCACCATAGGTTTTTATTCCGGCAATTTTCACTTCGCCGTTTGCATCGCTTTTTACAGTCGGGAATAAAAAGGGTTCTGCTCCGCGTGAAACGGTCTGATCAAACGAATATTCCGCGTCATCCACCCAGAATGCGATCACCTTTACACCGTCACCATGCTTGCGGATATGTTCGGCAACCGGTGACTGTGAATTGTAGGGTGTTGTGAGTATCAGCGTGATTTTATTCTGCCGCAGCACATAAGAAGCGCATTCACGGTTTCCAGTTTCGAGTCCCGAATAAGCAAGCGACTGAAAGCCAAATGCAGTTTTGTAGAAATGTGCAGATTGTTTTGCATTGCCGACATATAATTCAATGAAGTCGGTACCGTTCAACGGTAAAAAATCCTCTTGTTTGAGGCTTTGTTTTTTTTCGCTTAAAAGAGTGTCCATTGTATATGTTGTTGTTTTGAAGAAATTATTTTTATAGAACCGGAAATTATTTTATTTAATGAGTGTACTTTGATTTACTCCGGTATTTTTTATCCAGGACAGATAATAATCATCCACTTCCAGTTCAAGCGCTGCCTGGGTGATCATTACCGGTTTAAACGGGTCGATCATTACGGCTAATTCCTGCGTTTCCTTTTGTCCGATGCTGCGTTCAATCGCGCCGGGATGCGGGCCGTGCGGAATACCTGCAGGATGCAGCGTCAGCTGCCCCGGTTTGATATTATTACGGCTCATGAAATTGCCTTCCACATAATACAAGATCTCATCGCTGTCAATATTACTGTGGTGGTACGGTGCCGGAATTGCCTGCGGGTGATAATCGTATAAACGCGGCACGAAAGAACAAACGACAAAATTATTTCCTTCAAAATTCTGGTGGATCGGCGGCGGCATATGAATGCGTCCGGTGAGCGGTTCGAAATTATGGATATTGAATGCGTAGGGATAATGGTATCCGTCCCAGCCCACCACATCAAACGGATGATTGCTGTATGTATACGGAAAAATTTGTCCGCGCTTTTTAATCATAATTTCAAATTCACCTTCCTGATCGTATGTTTTCAATTCTGCCGGCCGTTTAATATCGCGTTCACAGAAAGGAGAATGTTCGAGTAATTGCCCGAATTCATTCCTGTAGCGCCGTGGTGTAAACACCGGACTGAAAGATTCAATAAATAAAAACCGGTTATCATTGGAATCAAATTCAATTTTATAAATTGTTCCGCGCGGAATGATCAGGTAATCATGATTTTCGAAGGGCACATCGCCGTACATGGTAGTGAGCACCCCCGATCCCTTATGCACGAAAATAAGTTCGTCGGCATCTGCATTTTTAAAAAAATAATCTGCAGTTTTTGACGGAGCTGCGAGCCCGATATGCATATCATTATTTACAAATAAAACTTTTCGGCTTTCAATATAATCTTCTTCGGAAGGAACCTCAAATCCATTAAAGCTGAGATTACGCATATTATTTTCAACTGCGATCTTAGGCTGCACCGAAAAGGGAATATCTGTTTTGATCACTTTTGTCGGCGGATATAAATGATATACCAAAGAGGAAAGGCTGCTGAAACCCTGGGTTCCAACCAACTCTTCATTATACAGATCACCGTTCTCTTTTCTGAAAACGATATGTCGTTTATTGGGAATTTTTCCCGCTTGATGGTAGATAGGCATATTGTGATTATTTACTGCAAAATTCACCAACAGCCGAAGGGGTGCGAGTGACTTATGTCAATGGTATAAGTGATTATTGCGTGAAATCTTCAATTGACATGTATCGATTATACAGGTTGTTTTGTATGATCCGGGTGAATTAAAAAATTCATGGTTTAATAACTTTAACCGTCGAAGCTGAAGGCTGAGACGAGAGTCGAAAGGCGGGAGTCGGGAGTTGATGACTTTTGGCTTCAGGCTTTTGGCCTGATTAATTTTCAACTTGATGATGAGATTGCCACGGCACGCACCTGAAAAGGTACTGTCCTCGCAATGACGTTGACAAGGAAAACTTCCATCATTGTAATCACTTTTCCTAATAGGCCATTGCAAGGAGTGTGTGAAACGAACGACGTGGCAATCTCATCCTCCATTCCGTCATTGCGAGGAGTGAGTGAAACGAACGACGCGGCAATCACATCCTCCATTCCGTCATTGCGAGGAGTGAGTGAAACGAACGACGCGGCAATCTCATCCTGCAATCCGTCATTGCGAGGAGTGAGTGAAACGAACGACGTGGCAATCTCATCCTGCAATCCGTCATTGCGAGGAGTGAGTGAAACGAACGACGTGGCAATCTCATCCTATAAAAAAACTATTCCTAATATCCCACAAAACTCTGGTAATCATGTTTCCAGAAGCCCATTAAAAAGATCAGACCATTCCGGGTTGAACGAGTTAATCAGATCAATCTTCTTTTGTCTCGACCAGGATTTAATCTGCTTTTCACGCGAGATTGCTTCCTGTATGGTGTGAAATCCTTCAAAATATACCAGTTTCTCACAATTATATTTACTGGAAAACGACTTTTTGTAATAATGAACCCGGTGTTTGTAGATCCTATTTATTAATTCAGAGGTAACACCAGTATACAATACCCGATTGTACTTGTTGGTAACAATATAAACTGACCCGCCACTTTCCATAACGCAACACTTCGAAATACTAAGTTATAAATATTAATTAAATGCAGGAAACTTTTTTATAGCAATATAAATATTGGATAAGTCTGACTCGAGGTATTCTCAAGCCCCACTCCGTCATTGAAATGGGTGAGTGAAACGAACGACGCGGCAATCTCTCCCTCAATCCGTCATTGCGAGGAGT
>CAYTFT010000226.1:0-5079 GCA_964437155.1 uncultured Chitinophagales bacterium
AACATCCTCTGCGAGAACGCAGTCGGCGCCGATACAGTCAAATTGTTTTGAGCAGCTGTTAAATACGAGTGCGAAAAGGCCGGCGATAAGTACAAGTTTCATGATCTTCTGATTTTGATGTTTGAATTGAAATTGATTTCTGTTCTATGGATGCTAAGTTCAAAATCATTAACAGGCGGAGTACTCACCAATTATGGTGAATGCCCCACCCTGCACCCTAGTATCTTAATGTAAGTTCATCGCCGAAGGCAGCGATATCGAGTTCTGTCGATGATGCATTCACGTATTCCATGTTATACTTCACGTAGGTCTGGTCGTTGGAGATATAATACACCTTTACGGTATCGGCAGGTGTATAAACGATTTTGCCGCCACCGGAACCACTTGCAGAATATCCGGCATACGCATAGAATTCATTTACATCAATAAGTGATGAAATGCCGAGCTCCTGCACAAACCGGTCGCCTTCGCGGCTCTGAAGGGTTGCATAAATTCGTTCATCGATAATAGAATCTACCCGTACGGCAGCTTCGGTGAGTACGCAATCAGAACCGATACAAGCGGTTTGCTTGTTGCAACTGATAAATGCGATTGCGAGGACGGAGATAAAAAATAGTGTTTTCATGAGAATTTGTTTTTTTTAATTAAATGATGAATTGTTTCATGGTTCAGATAAATAACAGTGCTAAGATCGCGCGGATCCGCATGCACTGCAATCGCTAGAATTAGGTAATTTAATAAAGCATTAAAAAGAGTGTTATAATCGGATCAGGCTTTGATATGAAGTCGCAAATTCCCTGTTCTGAAAACCCTGATGTATATGGTTTACACTGGAATTAACCTATACGGTGTCCGCTGAAATTTTACAGGAAAATACTGCAGGTAACAGGGATAAAGATTTAATTAATCCTTCACTAATTTCTCCGTAATACATTTTACTCCGTCATCCGTTTTAATAAAATAAATACATGACGGGATCAACCGAAGATCCATTAAAGTAGAATTTTTGAAGTATGGATCACCTGTAACAATTGTCCTGTAACATCAGACAAATAAATTATTTTTTCGGAATACGTATTTGTTTCAATAGTGATGAAATCATCCGCCGGGTTGGGATATAATGTGACTGCATTTTTTTCGCTTTTCTCTTCCCTGCATGTAACCGACACATTTATCACATTGGAATTCTTGAAACATCCGGTTGCATTTTTGGTAACGCGACATTTAAAATTACCATTGGTAGTTGCTGTATATATATTACTTGTAGCTCCTGTGATAGATGATGCTCCCGACACACCCGAAGATGAATAACCGGAAAGAAGATAACCATTATCCGGAACCGCTGTAACAGAATATAAATATTCCATACTGCTCCCGCCGATGGTATTTTGAAATTCCAGATCCGGCGCCTGCGCAATTACCACTTGTGAAGAGAGCCAGGCTATTGTAAGAGCCATCAGGTAAAGCATAGGTTTCCTGCAATTGAATATAGATTGCCTGCAGATCAAATTATTCCCTTTCAGCATTTGCACTTGCTAATATACAGGTTGTGCCCGCTTTATGGTGCAATTAAAATGGCAATAAAAAAGGAGCCCTTGCGGACTCCTTAGAAAATTTTATGCTGTTCACAGTTACCAGATCACCGGCCGTTCGCCTTCTGCCCTGAACATTTTATCTCCTTCTTTGATACCAAATGCTTCATACCATTGCGGAACATTCACCACTGTTCCGTTTACCCTCCATTTACCGGGGCTATGCGGATTGGTGAGCAGTTGCTGACGCATTGCTTCTTCTTTGTAGTCACCAGCCCAGATGCGCGCGTAACCGAAGAAAAATCGCTGCTGCGGCGTAAATCCGTCAATCGCTTCGGCACTTTTGAACTGCTCTGTTTTAGAAAATGCCTGATAAGCAACGGTGATACCGCCAAAGTCGGCAATATTCTCGCCCAGCGTAAGTTCTCCGTTTATATGTGTGCTGTCCAGCGGGTAATAAGTATTGAATTGATCTACGATCATTTGCGTATGTGCCTTAAATTTCTCGCCATCCTCTTTTGTCCACCAGTCCTTCAGGTTACCCATCGCATCGAACTGCCTGCCCTGGTCATCAAAACCATGTGTCATTTCGTGACCGATCACCACACCGATGCCGCCATAATTCAGCGCATCATCTGCTTTCGGATCAAAAAACGGCGGTTGCAGAATTGCTGCAGGGAATACGATCTCATTGTTGGACGGCTCGTAATATGCGTTCACCGTCTGCGGAGTCATGAGCCATTCCGATTTATCTACCGGCTTACCGATCTTATCCATCTGGCGCTTTGCTTCAAACTGAAACGCGCGGATCACATTCAGCACATAGGGTCCTTTATCGATCTCCAGTGCTGAATAATCTCTCCATTTATCAGGATAACCCACTTTTACGGTAAAGGCATTCAGCTTTTTCAAAGCATATTGTTTGGTGGAATCATCCATCCAGGACAGGGTATTGATCCTCTCTCCCAGCGATGTCCGCAGATTTGCAACCAGTTCCAGCATTTTCTGCTTGCTTTCCTCCGGGAAGGCAACCTTCACATATTCTTGTCCCAGCGCTTCGCCGATACAAAAATTTGCGGTTTGTGTTACCCGCTTCCAGCGCGGTTGCTGCTGTTCAATGCCCTGGAGCTTTGTCCGGTAGAAATTAAAATTCTCTTCCTGAAAATCCTTGCTCAGGTAATCGGCAAATGTATTTACGAGATTGTATTTCAGATATACTTTCCAGTCATCAACGGAGGTGGTCCGCATCATCCCGTTCATCGCCTTGAAAAATTCAGGTTGTGCAACATTTAAACTGTCAAATGGAGGCACTTTCAGCGTTGTGAGATATCCTCTCCAGTCCAGCGATGGCGTCAGGTCCGTCAGTTGGCTGATGCTCATTTTATGGTAAACAGCATACGGATCACGGGTTTCAACATTCGTCATGGATGCCTGCGCCAGGGCAGTTTCAATTTTCATGATGATATCGGCATTTTTCGCAGCGGTGGCATCATCTGCACCCATCAGTTTATTCATGTGCGTAACAAAAGCAGTATAGTCATCGCGCAATTGTTTTGATTTTGCATCGGGTCTGAAATAATAATCGCGGTCGGGCATCCCTATCCCGCCCTGTCCGATATTCAGAATAACAAGTGCGCTGTTCTTCGGATCCTGTGATACATATCCGTTGAATCCGGCATTGCAGAACATACTATGCATTTCAGCAAGCACAACCATCAGTTCGTTGTTTGACTTAACGGCGTCAATTTTGTCGAAATACGGCTGAAGGGGCTGGATGCCCGCCTTTTCAATGGCAACAGTATCCATTCCACTCGCGAAAAAATCACCAACTTTCTGTGTATTACTGCCTTTTTCAGCATTGGCAGCAGCAGCAGATTCTTCCACTTTATGGATGGTTTCCTGGCTCAGGTCGGTTAATATATCGAATGCACCAAACCGTCCCTTGTCGGCAGGGATCGGATGCTGCGATATCCATTTCTGATTTACATAGGCGAAAAAATCATCGCCCGGTTTAACAATGGAATCAAGTAGTCCGGTATCGAACGCCTTGTAATCATCCGATTTGGAATTTTTTTCTGATTTACATGCAGAAAGTCCGATAAAGACCAGTGCAATAGAGCATAATTGGAGTTTTTTCATTCCGGTTGTATTTTTTTTGTGGCGCCAAAGATAATTTGCCGGGATGTGAAAGGCGGTTAAAGGATGTTAAGTGAAGGGCAGAAGTAAGAAGGAGGCAGTAAAAAGTCGGGAGATAAATGCTGAAAAATGCAATCAGATACCGAACTGCAGAAAATTTTCAGTCGATCGGTTGTTTCTTCCGGATCAGTCCGTTGAGCAGAATGGTGATCGCTCCGCCGGTGACGGCAAGATCAGCAATATTAAATATGCCCGTTCTGATAACCCCGAAATCAAGATAAAAAAAATCGGTTACCGACCCGAATGCAATACGGTCGATGATATTGCCCACTCCCCCGCCGGTTACCAGACTGAGTCCGATAATGAGCCCGGTCGTGAGTTCTTTATGTGTCAGCAAATAATAGAACACGTAGCCCAGCATCAATAACGGAAGTATGGATAAGAGGATGATACGAAGGGGTCCGGATAATGCATCCCCCAGACTGAGAAATGCGCCGGTATTTTCTACATGCAGAATAGAAAAAATATCGCCGAGGTAATTATATACTTCACCGCCGTCAATATTCTTCCGCACTATAACTTTCGAGATCTGATCCAGCACTATCACTCCCGCAGCTACGGGTAATGCAATTTTTAATCGTGATTGAATGATGGTGGCCATAATGTATTCAGAGTCTGCCGGTGCCGGCCAAAGGTAAGGGTAAATTATTTTGCCTGGTCTGTTTCCCCAGCGTTGTTATTTTCATCATCATTATCCGGTTCTACATGTAAAAGATGCAGCAACCGGTGCGCAATTGGTGAAAAGAAAATGGCGACAGTACTTAAAAAAACAATTCCGCTGAATAATGCATATCCTGATGCAAATAATTTCGCATCATCGCTCACCATAGGATTTACCGGCCCCATGCCCGTGAGGATCAATGCTGCGTTGTATATACTGTCGATCCAGGATAGATCAGCAATTTTATGATATCCGAGTACACCTATCGAAAGTGAAATCAGGATAAGACCAAGCGAAATACAAAAGAATTTAATCATGCGCAGGAGAAATGCTCCTGTTTCCAAAATATTCTGATTACGGTGTTTCATATATTTCTGTTTTAATAAAAATCAAGCGCGTGTTTTCAGCCTGCTATTGTTGTGCCGATCAGTTTTCCGATGCCGAATGTTACTGCCGCTGCTGCAAGTCCGAATACCACCTGTCGAAATCCGGAAAACCAGACATTTCTTCCTGTAAATAAAGTGATTGCAGCACCGATGAGAAATAATCCGACAGCACTGGAACAAACGCTCAGGATTATGGAAGTCTGACCCGAAAATGCGATGAACGGCCATAACGGAAGAATTGCACCGATGGCAAATAAAATAAAGGAAGAAATTGCAGCTTCCATTGCGGATCCTTTTAATTCCT
>CAYTFT010000227.1:0-5067 GCA_964437155.1 uncultured Chitinophagales bacterium
AGATCCAGCTTACAACGGTGCGCCAGTTATATAATTTCCCTTTTGGTTGGGTGGCGTAAACCCATTTACGGTGACCCTCCTCATCCGCATTATAAATTATATCGCGAAACGACTTATGCTCTTCCATTTTCTTTTTCTTTAAGTGTGCCCGCCGGGAGCAGGATCCGGATTCCACCGGCGATGCCTTTGCCGGTGGAATCCGCAGTATGACCTGCCTGTATTAATTCACTGCTACCTTCAGTGTATCAGATGTTGCAGAACTGTCAGCCGGAGCTGCACCACCTGTTTCACCTTCCACAAACCGGGTTCCTTCCGGTGCTTTTGAATTGATCGGATTGGAACCATGTAATGATTTAATGTAATTGGTAACCTCAAATATTTGTTTTGGTGTAAGTATTTCATTCCATGCTGCCATTGCTTTACCCTGCACACCATATTTAACGGTTGTGAAAAGATCATTAATTGTTCCGCCATGGATCCAGTAATCATCGGTGAGATTTGGTCCCACGCCGCCTTCCGCATTATTGCCATGACAGGTTGCGCAATATTGTGAAAAGGTTCCTTTACCTGCCGACAATACAGTTCCTTCGGTAGATAGCACAACTGTCTTTTCATCGTAATTTGCCGCTGCATTTTGCAAATAGGCAGCCATTTCGATTTTTGCCTTTTCTACGGATGTATTATACTCATCAATTTGTGTAGGTCCTTTGCCAAGGTTATAATACCATAAATAGCAAATAGCGAAAACAATGGTGAAATAAAAAATATACTGCAACCATGGCGGCATTGTATTATCCAGTTCCTGAATACCATCGTAATCATGATCCTGTAATAACATCTCCCCTTCTTTTTCGATCGGCACCTTATAATTCCATTTGTCCCAGATCCTGGAGATCCAGCTTTCATATTTTCCTTCTGCAATTACCTGTTCCTTACGCGACAATTGTGCAAGCATCAGCGTAAGATAAACGATCACAAGAATTTCAATGATTATAAGAATATACAAAGGAAGATACGGACTGCTCAGCACATTACTTGTGGAGGAAACCGTTGCAGGAGCAGCCATTGCAGTTGCCTGTGCACCGGCGGTTCCGCTAACAAGTAAAAGTCCCGCAGTGATCAGTAAAGAAAGAATTTTAGCGCCGTTATTTTTGGGCGGCATTTTTTTCTTCCCGCCCCAGATGAGTACTTCAGAAAGAGCGAAGATCACATAAAAAAGAATTACGGCAACAGCGAGCAGGATCCAGAAGGTTCCATCGCTCATATACCATTTTTTATCCGGTGCCGGTTCACCAATTGCCCATAACGGGGTTGCGGTTATGAGCGCAAATACCGTAAACAGTATTTTGGTATTGAATGTTATTTTTTTCATCTCCTGATGATTTTATGCAATTGAATTAATTTTTTTTGATTTGATCCATCTGCTGTTCAAACGGAATATTCTTCATGTCCTCCACCGACGATTTATCCATTCGTTTTACCCAGATAAATAATCCGATGAAAAAAACGAAGAAAATGATCAGTGAAATGATGGGATAAATACTAACCCCATCTATATCCGATAAATAATGCATGAAATTCATATCCTTATTTTTTAGCTTGTTCTTCAGATGATGCTGTAATATCTTTTCCCAGCCGCTGGAGGTAGGCGATCAATGCAACTACTTCCATATTACTGACAGGCACTTCGATGCCATCTTTTTGCAGGCTTTCGGTGATCGTATTTGCCTGATACATCAGGTCCTGATTTGCGATCCTGTCATATCCTTCCGGATAGGGTACTCCGAGTTGCTGCATGACCCTGATCTTTGCAGGTGTGGAAAGTGTATCGAGTTCGCGTTCATGCAACCAGGAATAGGCAGGCATGATCGAACCGGAAGAAACCGACCGCGGATCGAGCAGGTGGACATAATGCCAGGAGTCCGGTTTTTTCAAAGTTCCAACGCCTTCGCGCGCAAGATCGGGTCCCGTACGTTTTGATCCCCACTGGAACGGATGATCATATATAAATTCACCCGCTTTGGAATATTCTCCATATCGTACCACTTCACTTCTGAATGGTCGCACCATTTGTGAATGGCATACATAACATCCTTCCCGGACATAAATATCACGTCCCTGTAATTCGAGCGGCGTATAAGGTTGAACAGAGGAAATTGTCGGCACATTTGATTTTACCAGGAAGGTTGGAATTAATTCCACCACGCCACCGATAATTACCATAATTAATGCAAGCACCATGAATTGCACCGGTTTTCTTTCCAGCGGACGATGCCAGAATTCGCCTTTATGCGCAACAAATGCTTTCGGCATTTCAGGAACTTCCACTTCTTCGTTAGCGAGGAATGAACCCTGCTTCGCTGTTTTAATGAGATTATATGCCATCATGAAAACACCGGTGAGATATAATGTTCCCCCGATAGAGCGCATCAGATACATTCCCTTTAACTGAATACTTGTTTCAAGAAATGAATAACTCAATTGTCCTTCCGGATTAAAATCCTTCCACATTAATGCCTGCGTGAATCCGCCCCAGTACATCGGAATGGCATACACCAGAATACCGAGTGTGCCGATCCAGAAATGCGTATTGGCTAATGATTTAGAATACAGATTTGTTCTCCACATGCGGGGAATGAGCCAGTATAAAATTCCGAAAGTGAGAAATCCATTCCAGCCGAGTGCGCCCACGTGCACGTGTGCAACGATCCAGTCGGTAAAGTGTCCGATTGCATTTACATTTTTTAAGGAGAGCATCGGGCCTTCGAATGTTGCCATACCGTAGCAGGTAACAGCCACTACCATAAATTTAAGTACCACGTCTTCCCGCACTTTATCCCATGCACCGCGGAGGGTAAGCAATCCGTTTACCATACCTCCCCATGAAGGTGCGATAAGCATGATGGAAAATGCTGTTCCGAGTGTTTGTGCCCAATGGGGTAATGCTGTATATAATAAATGGTGAGGACCTGCCCAGATGTATAAAAATATCAAAGTCCAGAAGTGGACGATCGATAATTTATAGGAATATACCGGGCGGTTTGCTGCCTTTGGAAGGAAATAATACATTAATCCGAGATAGGGTGTGGTGAGGAAAAATGCCACCGCATTATGTCCGTACCACCACTGCACCAATGCATCCTGCACCCCGGCATACATGGAATAACTTTTTGTAAGGGAAACCGGAATTGCCATCGAGTTAACGATATGCAGCATCGCCACAGTGACGAATGTTGCGATATAAAACCATATCCCCACATAAATATGTCGTTCACGTCTTCTGATAATGGTTCCCATCATATTAATTCCGAATATCACCCAGACGAGTGCGATCAGAATATCGATGGGCCATTCGAGTTCGGCATATTCTTTTGATGTGGTAATACCCTGCGAAAGTGTGACTGCTGCCAAAACGATGATCAGCTGCCATCCCCAGAAATGTAATTTACTGAGCAGGTCGCTGAACATCCTTGCTTTACAGAGGCGCTGCAGTGAATAGTACACCCCCATGAAAATTCCGTTGCCCACAAAGGCAAATATCACGGCGTTGGTGTGAATAGGCCTGTCGCGGCTGAATGTCAGTTCGGGAACACCCAGATTGAGAGCAGGAAACACCAGCTCCAGTGCGATCCATAAACCAACTGTCATTCCGATGATACCCCAGAAAACAGTTGCTATGGCAAACCATTTCACCGTTTTGTTGTCGTAACTGACTTTAACAAGATCCATACATTAATTTTTGGTTTTAGTTGAAGAATTTTTTGAATTGGGTTTGATCTCATCGTCGAAGAGCATTCTGACGCCGGGAGTATAATCGTCATCAAACTGGCCCGATTTTGCCGACCAGATGAATGCGATCAAAAACCCTCCTGCGAGTAAAATACTGGCTCCGATCAAGATGATTATGACACTCATAATTTGCTGCTAAATTGATACAGGCACATGCAGGCTCTGATGATTAATTTCACGCAATAAGGTGATTTTTGTCACCCATGCAACCAACAGGCAACCTGCTTTTTGCAGAACCGGGATGAGAAAATCTCTGCCGGGCGGGATCAAAAACGCCTATTTTCTGAATAACCTTTTTGCAATTAATGTTGTCATGCCCGTTGTAAATGTCACGATGGTGATTGTGCTGGCGGGCATGAGAACGGCAGCGATGACAGGTGAAAGGTCACCCTTCACGGCATAGTATAATCCGGCACAATTGTACACTACCGATAAAATAAAACTGCCGATAATTACCCATTTACTGAAAAGCGCATAGCGGAATAATGTATCCAGTTTATTCAGAAGTTTTACATCAATTACCGCATCACTTGCCGGGGTGAAATTGCTGATGTCGGCTGCAACTGCAAATCCGACATTACTTCTGCTCAGGGCACCGGCATCATTCAAACCATCACCAAGCATTAATACATTTCTATGCCTGTGCTGCAGTTGTTCGATCTTGTGTAATTTATCATGCGGCGAATTATCAAACAATAAATGATCAGCGTCGAAATAATTCTGCAAAATTTTACGGTCGCCGTCATTATCTCCGCTCAGAAGAAATAATTCATATTTCTTCCGCAGGCGGTTGATGAGATCATAAACACCCTCACGGTATTTATTATTGAAATTAAATTTTCCTTTTACCACACCATTTATCGCCACATACGAAATACCGTTTTCGTGTGCCGATGCAGCCATTCCGGTAAATGCAGCATTCCCGATTCTGATCCGGGTTTCTTCGGCACAACCTTCTACCCCTTCACCGGGATATTCCTGTAATCCGGTAACAGATATATGTATGCGTTTACCCAGAAATTGAACTATCGCCCTTGCATAAGGATGATTACTCTGCCCTGCCACTGCAGCTATGGTCTGTTTTTCTGATGCAGAAAGCGGCTGACCTTCATAACTTACCTGCGCCGCATTACTTTGGGTGAGTGTTCCGGTTTTATCAAAAACAATGGTATCGATCCTGGTTAATTTTTCAATTACCAGCGCGTTTTTTAAATACAATCCTGTTTTACTCATATACCGGATCGCATTTCCATTTGTAAACGTTGCTGATAATAATAA
>CAYTFT010000228.1:0-4991 GCA_964437155.1 uncultured Chitinophagales bacterium
CTCTGGTGTGGTAATAATGAAAATGAAGAAGGCTGGGAAAACTGGGGATGGCAAAAGCAATTTAATTATTCTGAAGAGGATGCCGCCTTTATTGAAATGAATTATAATAAATTATTCCGGTGGATGGCACCCGATGTAATAATAAATGAACATCATGCAACACAAAAATATTATCCCTCCTCTCCCGCTATCGGCTGGGGACACCCGGAAAGCCTCACTTCAGGGGATTGTCATTACTGGGGTGTCTGGTGGGGCGATGAACCTTTTGAGATGTATAACCAGAAGGTTCCGCGCTTCATGAGTGAATACGGATTTCAGGGAATGCCTTCCATACATTCGTTCAGAAAATTTATTCCGGAAAATGAACTCGATCTCACTTCCGTATCGGTGAAAAACCATCAGAAGCATCCTGTGGGATATACTAAGATCCAAACCTATATGCAGCGCTATTACCGGATGCCGGAGACATTTGAAGAGGAGATTTATGTTTCGCAATTATTGCAGGCTCAGGGGATGCAGACAGCCATCGAAGCGCACCGCAGGAATATGCCCTATTGTATGGGAACTTTGTTCTGGCAACTCAACGACTGCTGGCCGGTAACAAGCTGGAGCGTTATCGATTATTACGGCAACAGAAAGGCCGCCTATTACAAGGTGAAACAATTGTACGAAGATGTGATCATCAGCATTACTGCCGATAAGGATACCATCAAAACATTTCTCGTAAACGGAAGTAATAAGGATATTGGCGCAACATTGTTTTATAAACTGATAACAACGGAGGGCGCCGCCATTGACAGCGGTGCAATGCCTGTTACGCTCAGAGCAGCCACCTCTGTTTTATTTACGGCGCTCGGAAAGAAATATTTCCTGAAAAAAAATCCACCGGAAAAATGTGTTTTATATGTTTCGCTGCGGCAGGAAAATGATCTTCTGGCAGAAACGTATTTTAATTTTGTTCCGCCCAAGGACATTTATTTATTAAACCCTGTATTCGAAACACACTACGATCCTGTAACACGTTCCATCACCATCCTTTCAGATGTGTATGCAAAAGGGGTTTACATCACATCAGAAGAAAATGAACTGCACCTCAGCGATAATTATTTTGATCTGTTGCCGGGTTCTCCAAAACGAATATCTTTGCAGGAAATTGCCGGTGAAGTTTTACCGGGTAATCTGAAGATCACCAGTTTAAATACTTTCAATACCAGATAATATGAGAAGATTTGCCATTACCGATATTCACGGATGTTACGGAACCTACCAGTCGCTCCTCGAAAAGATCGCCCTCACAAAGGAGGATGAGCTCTATTTGCTCGGTGACCTGATCGACCGGGGCCCCATGGGAAAAGCTGTTATGGACCATGTGATGCAAATGACCGAGGACGGATATAAAATCACCCCGTTGATGGGTAATCATGAATATATGTTTCTGCAAACGATCGATGAGACCATCCCCTATTGCTGGGATTATCGCCGCTATCAGAACTGGATCAAAAACGGAGGTATTACCACACTCATAAATTTCGGGTATAAGCGGCAGGATGATATCAAAGGCATTGATAAAAAATACGAAGCTTTTCTGAAATCAATGAAATCCTATGTTGAACTGGACAACTGCATTCTCGTTCATGCCGGATTTAATTTCAAGGATGAAGATATTTTTAAAGACACGCAATCCATGTACTGGGCACGTAACTGGTATGAAAGCATTCAACCCGAAAAACTAAACAATAAAATTATCATCCACGGTCACGCCACCCGTCGCTTCGATACACTCGAACAGGATATTCAGGAAATGAAATATCCGGCAATTGATATTGACTGCGGATGTGTATATGATATGAAAACCGGTATCGGAAGATTATGTGCAATAAATATCGATACGAAGGAAGTTGTTTTTCAGCCGAATATCGACCGCTGATCTTTACGGATCTATTTTATACGCTCCAGTTTTATTTCACTTATCTCGCGGATACTGATCGGCACAAGCTCATATTCCACATTGGTCAGCTCCAGTCCGAAATCTTCATGTGTAGGTAAACTCAGCGATTTAATAAAACGATATCCTTTCACCACAAACTGTTCCCAGGGTGAAAGTTTATTATCGCTCGCTACGCGGGAATTTAACAGGATGAATTTAAAATCGGCAGGCATATGGTGTTTGCGCAGGCTTGGATAATTACTGAGCACGTCCACTTCACCGCTTGCAACCAGTTCTTCTACGATCTTTCTGAACATGAGATTTACCTTATGTTCAACTTTGAATCCGAAGCGTAACCTGACAAAGAATATTTTTTTCGGAATAATAGTATCCACCGAATACGATGCGAGGTACGGATCATTGGCGATATCAACATGCACAAACCAATATACATCTGCACGCTTTGGATTTTTTCGGAACAGCGAATAAATAATATTGGAATCGATATGATTTTTGTCGTTTGCCATTGCGAGATAAACAAGATTCGTTGCTTCTTTCGGAATTGTTTCATCACGCATCAGATCCTGTATCGCGGGTAAAAATTCATCGATCTCCACAAATTCTGTATGCTTGGCGCGCAGTTTCCGTGCTTCATAAAATATCCATAATCCGAAGAAAATAGCAATTGCAAGCGTCATGGTAAACCATCCGCCATGTGTGAATTTACTCAGGTTGGAAATGAGAAACGATGCTTCGATGGATAAAATAAACAGGGCAAAGAATATGATCAGGAATATGTTCCGCTTTTGCAAACGCATAAGACTTGCCAGTAAGATCGTGGTCATGATCATATCAAATGTGATCGCAAGACCATACGCGGCTTCCATATTCCCCGATTCACGAAATATGAGAATAACAGCAAGACAGCCTGCAAAAAGGAACCAGTTGATAGCCGGGATATAGATCTGCCCTTTGATATTGGAAGGATAAATCACCTTAAAATTCGTCCACAATTTCAGTTTCATTGCTTCATTCACGAGCGTAAAACATCCGGTGATAATTGCCTGACTTGCGATCAACGCAGCGCTGGTGGCAACAACGATCCCGATAGGTAAAAACCATTCGGGCATGATCGCATAAAAAGGGCTATGCTCGTGTAATTTCCCGCCATCCAGATTCAGGAGATACGCTGATTGTCCGAAATAATTCAGCATCAGCATGGTAAGTACAAAGCCCCAGCTCAAACGAATATTCTGTTTCCCGCAATGGCCGAGATCACTGTACATGGCTTCAGCCCCGGTGGTGCAGAGAAATACACCGCCGAGCAGCCAGAATCCTCCCCTGTACTGCGTCAATAAATGGATTGCCCAATAGGGATTCAACGCCTCGAGCACAGCAGGGTTTTGGATTAGCTGAATCGTCCCGAGAAATCCGATCATAAGAAACCAGACAGTCATAATAGGACCGAAAGCAGCGCCCACAACATTTGTCCCGAATTGCTGAATGACAAACAGTGTTGTCATCGCGATAATAACGATCGGTACAACGGAGTCAATTTCCGGATTTAATAATTTCAATCCTTCCACAGCGGAGGAGATCGAGATCGGAGGAGTGATAAAACCATCCGCAATAAGCGCGGCACAGCCGACAAGTGCAGGAATGATCGCCCATTTTACTTTGAAGCGCCTGTGGATCGCGTATAATGCAAATATTCCGCCCTCACCCCTGTTATCATTGTTGAGTGCAAGAATGACATATTTCCCTGTCGTGATAATGATGAGGGTCCAGATAACGCAGCTCAGTGCGCCCAGAACAAGTTCCTTCGAAATGGACTGCTCACCAATGATGGCATTCATTACGTAAATCGGGGAAGTCCCGATATCGCCGAAAATAATCCCTAATGTGACTAAAACGCCGCCTGCTGAGAGTTTGTGAATATTTCGTGTCGAAGCTGACATAAAACCGCGCAAATATAGTCTGCGCCAATGTTACAATGCTATCCTGCTAAATTATATTATACACTTTGTTATACACAAATGAAAAGAGAAGGAAACAACCGGAAACCTTGTCCATTAATCGGTAAGTTGCTTTTGTTCGTATTCTTTCTGGAAAGTTGGAAAATCCTTGGTTTTGTAATGCCCTTCTCCATAATATAAAAGCATCACCTTCATTTTATCAGGATTCTTGAAACCCGCTTCCACGTTGATCTTCACGCCCATCGGATCGATGATGGTCATGCTGGGATAGCCGATACGGCCGCCCGGTCTGGTGGCAAATTCCAGCGCAAACTCATTCGTTCCGCGGTTGCCGTTTCCCTTAAACTTGTAGGTCTTATTTGCAAATTGAACACTGTCCTGTTGCTCCGCATCGAATTTAACGGGGTAGAAATATTTGTTCATCAGGGCGATAACTTCCGGGTCAACATAGGTTTCGCTATCCAGTTTTTTACACCATCCGCACCAGTCGGTATAAAAATCAACGATGATCAGTTTGTTTTCCTTTACCTTATTTTTTTTGATGTTTTTGGTGACAATTTTATCCACCGCCTCCAGTTTCATCCATGCGATACTGTCACCGGGGGCTTCAGATACAACCGTTTCAGGCTGCGGCGAAACGGGAGAAAAAAACAGTACGGCAGCAAAAAAAACAGGTGTCAGCATCGGAAAGTGTTATTGGGAAATGGCAGTTTTAAAATTCGTCTGGTAGGTAACCCAATCTGTCGTTTTGTAGGCATCAGTGCCGAAATAAGACAGGATCGGTTCGAGTTGTTGCGGAGTAAGATACCCTGAGATCGGCTGTATCATATTGAGTGAGCTGTCGAGGAATACCATGGTGGGATATCCGAGACCCTGTGGTGTAGAGGCTATATAGACAGCGAAGGGATGTGTGCTTTTCCGCGGTTGAGATGAGTAATTAGGATTCGTGAAAATCTGTCCCTTGAAATCTATTGTATCATTGCTTTCGGCATTGAATTTTGCCGGGATATAATATTCGTTGAGTTGTTTTTGTATAACGGGATTGGTGAAGGTATTGGCTGAAAGCATTTTACACGGGCCGCACCAGG
>CAYTFT010000229.1:0-1876 GCA_964437155.1 uncultured Chitinophagales bacterium
ACTGCGCAATCCGCTTTCGATATGTGCGGTTTTAATTCCGAGTGCATGCGCTGCTTCGGCCCCTGCGCGGGTAGAATTTACATCACCTACTACTATAACCAGGTCGGGTGAAAATGTTTCCCGCAGGAGGAGCAACAGCTGTTCTTTTATTTCAGCGATCTGTGCAGCAGGATCTTTTGCTTGTTGTATAAGAGAATAATCGGGATGTATATGCAATTGCCTGAAAAAAACATCGGCCATAGCATCATCATAATGTTGTCCGGTATGCACGATACGCAGGTCGATGGCAGGTGTAAGTGCTGCCATTTTTTTGCATTGGGTGATCTTAATAAAATTGGGCCTGGTGCCGGCTACAACGAGAATTTTTTTCATGCAGGCAGGTCGAATCGGTCTTTATTTTGCATACGGATCAGGGTGTTAAGGTACATAATTTTATGGAACCCCGTTTCCGGTTTCCGGATATATACACCGGCGCTTTCCATGTGCAGGAATATGCACTTATATTTGCCGTATAATAACAATCTATGGCACATGACACGGTATTATTGATTGGCGCAAGCGGACAGATAGGTGCGGAATTGACGATGTTACTCCGACATACTTTCGGCGGATCAAATGTAATTGCTGCGGATATTAAAAAGCCCGAAGGCGAATTGCTGGAATCGGGTCCGTTTGAAGAACTGAATGTGCTGGATGGTGCGCGGCTGAACGCGATCATACAAAAATACAAGCCTCAGCAGATCTATAATATGGCTGCCATGTTATCGGCAACCGGTGAAAAACATCCGCATAAAGCGTGGGAACTCAACATGGAGGGTTTGATCAATACGCTGGAGGTTGCCAGGGAAAATAATATCGAAAGGATGTACTGGCCAAGTTCGATAGCTGCGTTCGGACCTACAACACCGAAAGTAAATACACCGCAGATCACGGTTATGGAACCGAATACGATCTACGGTATCAGCAAACAGGCGGGCGAACGATGGTGCGAATGGTATTATTTAAAATATCATCTCGATGTGCGGAGTCTGCGATACCCGGGAATAATCAGTTATAAAACAGAACCGGGTGGTGGCACAACAGATTATGCCGTTGACATTTATTTTAAGGCAAAACAAAACGGAAAATATACCTGTTACCTCGATGCGCATACCATGTTACCGATGATGTATATGCCGGATGCAATTCGTGCGACGATGGAACTGATGGAGGCACCGGCAGAAAAAATATCTGTGCGTTCAAGTTATAATCTCGCCGCGATGAGTTTTACGCCGGAAATTGTTGCAGCATCCATTCAAAAAATAATTCCTGGGTTTGAAATTTCTTATGCTGTGGATTACAGACAAAAAATTGCCGATACATGGCCGGGTAGTATTGACGACAGCGTTGCAAGAACTGACTGGGGATGGAAGCATGCGTTTGATATCGATGGTATGACGGAGGATATGTTGAAGAATGTGGGAGGTGGGAAATGACAGAGAGGAAAGGTGGAATAAAGAAATGAAGGAATGTTTATGCAAGACGAAAATTGCCGGTTTAAGATAATCCAATCTCGATTCACGACTCTCGATTCTCGATGTATTTCACGGGAGGAATGAGCATGAAGCAAAGAGAATTGAGCTGATAAGAACGACGGAACAAAGAAATGAATGAATGCTGATACAGGACGAAAATTGCCGGTTTAAGATAATCCAATCTCGATTCTCGACTCTCGATTCTCGATATTGTTTCACAAGAGCTATGAGCCGGGAGCAAAAAGATGTGCACGTTCCCGGAAAAATAAACCCCCATGAATTAATACTATTATTCTGTAATAAAAGGGTACTCGAATGAAAAAAATAGCAGTTATGACAAGCGGGGGTGACAGTCCCGGAAT
>CAYTFT010000229.1:1976-4964 GCA_964437155.1 uncultured Chitinophagales bacterium
GTACTCGAATGAAAAAAATAGCAGTTATGACAAGCGGGGGTGACAGTCCCGGAATGAATGCCTGTATACGGGCGGTTGTAAGGACCGGAATTTATCACGGACTGGAAGTATTTGGAATTAAGCGAGGGTATGAGGGTTTGATTGACGGCGATATGGAGCGGATGGAGTCGCAGGATGTAAGCAATATTATTCAGCGCGGCGGTACTATTTTAAAAACGGCCCGCAGTCAGCGGTTCATGACCTATGAAGGAAGAAGGCAGGCATTTGATAATTTAAAAAATCATGGTATTGAAGGATTTGTGGCAATTGGCGGTGACGGTACTTTTCGCGGTGCAACGGTATTTGAAAAAGAATTCGGTATTACCTGTGTGGGTATTCCCGGCACTATCGATAATGACCTGTACGGCACCGATTATACACTTGGGTTCGATACAGCAATTAATACGGCTATAGATGCGATTGATAAAATAAGGGATACAGCGATTTCGCATAACCGTTTATTTTTTGTGGAAGTGATGGGACGTGATGCGGGATTTATTGCATTGAGTTGCGGAATCGCGGGAGGTGCCGAAGCCATTGTAATTCCGGAGACGGAAACAGATATAGATAATCTCATAGCAGTTTTGGAAAAAGGATGGCTGCATTCAAAATCATCGGCCATTGTTATTGTTGCTGAAGGCGATGAACGCGGCGGCGCTTTTGAGATCGCGAAAATGGTAAAAGAAAAATTCAACCATTATGATACGCGGGTTTCCGTGCTGGGGCATATTCAGCGCGGAGGAAACCCGACAGTGCGGGATAGAATTTTAGGCAGCCGTTTAGGTATGGCAGCCGTGGAGGCATTACTCGAGGGAAAGAAAAATGTGATGGCGGGGCTTATCAGCGATGAAATTTCGTTTACTCCGTTCGCGAATGCGACAAAACACCATATGGACATTAATAAACAGATGTTACAGCTGGTGGAGATACTTGCGCTGTAAAATATTTGATTGAAATATTTCAAATTGAATTAATTCTTCAGCCCTGCGTTCAATCGCAGGTAGAAAATAATATTATACTGTTGGAAGATCTTTAATTATCGACGCTGGCGCATCACTTCATACAACAACATTCCCGCCGATACAGAAACATTATACGAATCGAATGCATTATACAAAGGTAATTTTACAGTCCCGGTGAGATGTTTGCGCGAGACGGCGCTGATGCCGGTATCTTCTGCACCGAGGATGATAGCGGTGGGTGCAGTAAGATCCTTTTCATAAATGAATTGCGATGCATTTGTATCGGCACCCAGTATCTGCACGCCATTCAGTTTCAGATATTTTAATACCAGCTCGTAATTTTTTTCCCGGCAAACCGGTATCTGCATCAGTGCACCGGCAGAAGTTTTAATGGCATCGCTGTTTACGGGCGCAGCATGGGATGCAGGCATAATGATGGCGTGGGCGCCGCTTGCCCAGGCTGTCCGGGCAATGGCTCCGAAATTACGGACATCGGTAATGCCATCCAGAATAATAAGCAGCGGGACTTCCCCTTTTTCGATGATGAAGGGAAGAATATCATCAATTTTCTGAAAATCAATTTCTGCAATAAAAGCAATCACGCCCTGGTGATTGCCGCCGGTGAGTGTATTTAATTTTTCAGGCGGAACATATTGCAGCGGAATTTCTTTTTCTGCTGCAATATGTTTGATTTCCTGAATAATATCTCCCTGCAGTGTCGACTGCAGTAAAATTTTATCGACAGTTTTACCGCTTTTCAGTAATTCAGCAACGGGCTGTCTTCCGAATACCAGATTATCGAATCGTTTTCTGTTATTTCGATTTTCTCGGTCTCTCATCCGGGGCAACAATTCCGTATTTTAATCTGAGCGCTTCCCATTCGGAACCTAAACTGTCTGCAAAATCTTTTTCACCGGCTTTTTTCGCAATGTCGATAGAGAAATACACGCAGGATTCGGCGTGGTATTTATCGGTATCGAACATGCTGGCAGTCAGCGTTGAATTTTGCGTCATTCGGTAGTAATATTCCAGTTCCTCCATGCTTCGGGTATGCATGGCATTTACGATCTCCATCGCTTTATCATTATTCCCGAGCTGCTGATAGGTTTGCGCTACATTGATCATGTTATAATCGTATGGCAGACTTGCATCCGGGAATAACTGCATCATAAGATCGAGCACCTGCAGTGCTTTATCTTTTTTATCGCCGGCTTCCTTCATCAGTTGCTGTCCAACCTCATTATATTCTTTATTCACTGTATCCGTCATCATCTGTCTTGCCTGCGCTTCGAGGAATGTTTTCTCAGCATTCAGCGATTTCACCAGTTCAAAATAATTCAGATATTTTGTTGTGAGCAGCGATCCCATACCACTCGGATCAATATACATTTTCTTCCCGCGCTCGACGCCACCATACGTGAATTTTTCTTTGTGGTTCACGAGCATATCAAACTGAATATCGGTGCTCATGTTTTTGCGCATACCATCCATTTTGCCTTCATCATTTTCTGTTTCTGTAGGCATGATCTGGTATACCATATTTTCCTGCATCAGATATTTTTCCATACCCAGATGCGAATCGTTGGTAACGCTGATGGCAAAACAGATCGGACGGTCATTGATATTGCTTGCAACAATATCCAGCGTCATAAGGTCATTCTTCAATAAGGTTGGCCGCTTGAGCGTGAAGGTGAGTTCCTTCTTCATATCTTCAATCATCGACGCAGGAACGATCTGATTCTTTTTCATTTTATCAGCGTCGATCGTGATCTTGATATTCGATGTCGGCGTGTAATTGAAATAATCTTCTAGCCCTTCGCTGTAGATCTGATATTTAGGATCATCGGTGCCGATGAATTTAATCACATCACTCAGTTCCATCACCGAATTTTTATATTTACTCTTGTCGTTAGATACTACCTGATTGCGTTTATCCCCGAGAATTTTATCCGGTGTAAGAATCAGATTGATCGGCGGTGAATCATTT
>CAYTFT010000230.1:0-4928 GCA_964437155.1 uncultured Chitinophagales bacterium
GTATAATCGTTTGTGACCCCCACAACACGGGTGCTGTAATTATCGATCGGGGCCTGTTGCCATGTATCAAGGCTCTTACCTTCAGCAGTTCCTTCCTTAATATCCAGTACGATTATTTCATTTAAAAAATCACGGTGTGCGAGCACATTGGCTACAGTTGAGCCGACATTTCCGGCTCCGACAACGGTTACTTTACGCATAGTTAAGTCATTTTCACGCCTGCCACGCGGCAAGCCGCTGCAAAGGTATGCCATTTCGGCTGAAAGACTTACCTGTGCATAAAGTTTGATAGGTTTTAAGAGGACATCTTTTTAACTTTACACATCAATTTAACATCAGTATGAAGCAACTCCTTTTTTTATCCCTTATTATCGGCACAGTTATATCTGCAAACGCACAGTCAAATTATTGCGGCACGAAGCAGACAGAAGCAGACCTTACCTGGCTGCGGAACTTCCAGCAAAATTATGTTCCCGCCGAGGGCGAACGCGGCGGCTCAACCTATTATATACCAATGAAAGTGCATATTGTTGGTACTGATGATGGAACCGGATATTATAATCTCACCTATTTATTCACTGCGGTCTGCGAATTAAATGAACATTTTGCTGCCACAGGATTTGTATTTTATATCTATGGAGATATCGAATACATTGATAATTCCGATTATTACGAACATAACTGGATAGATGGAAGTAATATGATGGATGACTATAATGTCAATAATCTGCTCAACGTATATTTTGTAGCTGATCCTGCGGGTAATTGCGGATATTTCAGCCCTTCGGACGATGGTGTTGCAGTTGCAAAATCATGTGCAATGCCGGGTGGAACTACGATCGCTCATGAATTCGGACATTTCTTTTCACTTCCGCATACTTTTTATGGATGGGAAGATGGCACACCCGATCCGGAAGATCAGGAATGGGTAAACGGGGACAATTGTAATTCGGCAGCAGATGGTTTTTGTGATACTCCGCCCGATTATCTGAACTACAGATGGAATTGCCCCGGACCGGAGCAAACTGACCCGCACGGAGACTCATTTTACAGCGACGGCACTTTATATATGTCGTATTCAAATGATGCATGCACCGATAAATTTTCAAATGAACAAATGGATGCAATGCAGTCGAATTTATTAGGGCCAAGAAATAATTTCCTAGATTATCCGGAACCCACGTATGTTGATCTGACCGAATCACCCGAGCTGGTTGTTCCTGAGGAAGCAGCGGTTGGCTTATATCCAAATTATGTTTATCTTGAATGGACACCGGTTACCGGTGCAACACAATATCATTTACAGATCGCGTACAGTTCTTCTTTCAGTGCAATTGCACATGATGTGGTTACCACGAATAATTATTATGAAGAAAAAAATCTGGATCCTGATAAAAAATATTATTGGCGCGTGAGACCATTAGCTCCGCTCAACACATGTGAGGAACCTTCACTGGCTCGATCATTCAATACCGGAACAGAATATAGCGCAGTGCAGGAAACTGCATTATTCGGATATCTCGGGATCTACCCGAATCCGGTGCATGCAGGCGATGCAATGCAGATCATTTACAGGTCGGCAAACAGTTTTACGGGAACAATCCGCCTTTCAGATATTACAGGAAAAATAGTTCTTACTGAAGATGTTGTTTTTTCCGCAGGCGCAGAAACCATTTCAATTGAAGTTCCATCTATTAGCGAAGGAATCTATCTTCTCAGCGTAAGCAACGGAAATAAAACAGAGACACAGAAAGTATTGATCACAGAATAAATTTAACGAAACCTGGTTTCAAATGCTCCCTTTTCACGGGAGCATTTTTATTTTAAGTAACTGTCTGGTGTTCGCTGAAATTTTTGTTTTCTCGTCCTGTCGGATACCCGCCACCCAGATAATTTTTTCTCCGCTGCACAAAACCATCACTTTTTCTTTGTCGCGCATATGCATTTTCAAATCAGTAAGCAGGTCGCTTACTTTTTTCTTTCCGGGTTTATCTGATTTTTTTCGTGAAAGTCCGAGCGGATAAAAATAATCACCCTTTCGCCATCGCCGGAGAACCATCGGAAATTCGACTTTATCCGCATCGAAATAAGCGACTGTTCCGGAGGTGTTAAAATGCAGGTTTTTCGGAAGAGCCTTTTTTTCGAGCTGCAACCTGCCATCGGCGAACTGAATTGTTTTTGTATCTGCATCTGCAATAACAACAGGTAAAGGAACTTCCTGTAACGGAGAAAGGATGAAAAATTTCCTGTCAATAAATACACGGTGTGTTTTGCTTAAAAATATTTTTCCTGATTGCCCGAGTGAATGAACCATTGAAATTATCTGATCGGTATTAAAACCGAAAGGTTCAAGAAATACGTGCAATACCGTGGAAACCGCAGGTAAATGTTGCAGTGCAGCTACAGAAATATACCGGTCACCCTTTTCTTCAATTACTAATTTTTTAATCTGCTTTTGAATGGCAGCAGTATAAATTGAATAGGCATCCTGTAAATGGCGGATATTTTGTGCAAAGGTATTTTCCAGCGAAGGATTTAATTCCTTCAGCTCGGGTATTACCTTATTCCTGATTTTATTGCGGGAAAATGTATCCGCAAAATTCGTGGCGTCGGTGCACCATGTTAAATTAAATATCTCTGCGAGTGTTGCAATATCTTTCTGTGAAAAACAGGATAACGGACGAATGATATTTTGATTTGATACCGGGATCCCGGTGATACCCTTAAGGCCTGTTCCTCTTACAAGATTTAGTATTATTGTTTCAATTGAATCGTTCAGGTGATGTCCCGTTGCTATGCGGGAATAACCAAATTCTTTTCTGATCTCCTCCAGCCATGTATAGCGTAAATTTCTCGCCGCTTCCTCTATGGAAAGTTTGTTTTCTGTGCGATAACTCTCTGTGTCAAAAACAGCCCCATAAAAAGGAACGTCATAGGTAAGGGCAAGCGCATTTACAAATTGTGCATCTGCATCGGATGCATCTCCGCGTAATTGAAAATTACAATGTGCGATCCCGAAAGGCAATTCGCTGATCTGGAATAATTTGGTTAAGACAACACTGTCCATCCCGCCGCTGACAGCCAGAAGCGTTTTTTCAACCGGCCGTATCAGGTTGTTTTCGGTGAGGAACGCCTTCCATTTTTTAAGCAGATCATTTTCCTTCATAGGAACAGTGTGTTGGATAGATTGATTTAATCATCCCCGAGACCAAGTTCGAGATTCATATGCGCATTTTGTAATTCTGCAAGACTATGCTGGTCATTCAGTTTTTTTGCCGTTTGCATACCCTTCTGATAACACGCAAGTGCATCATCCTTCCGTTTCAATGCAGCATATAATTTACCCAGATGATAATAGGTCCCGACATAATCAGGATCGCTCTCCACCAGGCCTTCAAAATACTGTAATCCTGTGGCAGTATCGTTTCTTTTCAGGTATTCCAGTGCAAGGGCATACCGCACGAACGGGTCCTTCGGATTATCCTGTAAAAATTGCAGAAGCTGCGTTATGCGGTCCATTAAATTATGCTTGTGTTATTTAAATTGATACTGTTGTCCGGCACTCCTGCAAAGTTAATCGTGTTTTGGCCAAGGTGCATGTAAAGTATTCCCTCTGCTTTTATATGTGTTATTTGTTTGTGAACAGAGCTGTTTACATGTAAGTATAGCTTCAAAATGCAACTGTGCTTCCTTATCTTTGCAGTCCCGGAAAAGGAGATGACCGGGAGCAAAAATCCAGACGCAATATGAAGTTTTTAGTATGTATAAGTAAGGTGCCCGATACCACTGCAAGGATCGCGTTTACCGATAATAATACAAAGTTCAGCGAAAGCGGTGTCACTTTTATAATCAATCCCTACGACGAATGGTATGCGCTGGTACGTGCACTTGAAATAAAGGAGGCTTCCGGCGGTTCAGTTACCGTGATCAATGTGGGTAAAGCAGATAACGAGCAGATCATCCGTAAGGCATTAGCATTAGGTGCAGATGATGCTGTGCGCATAGATCTCGATCCTGCTGACGCTTATCAGGTTGCAGCAAATATTGCAGCCTACGCCAAAGCGGAGCACTATGATATTATTCTTACCGGAAAAGAAACAATTGATTATAACGGCGGCGTTGTGGGTGGCATGATCGCCGAATTAATGGATCTGCCCTATATCTCCCTTGCTTCAAAATTGAATGTTGAGGGCAGTAAGCTCAAAGTGGAACGCGAACTCGATGGGATAAAGGAAGTTGCTGAGGCAAATATTCCTTGCGTGATAAGCGCACAAAAGGGAATGGCTGAGGCGCGCATTCCAAATATGCGTGGTATTCTCGCTTCCAAAACAAAACCCGTTAAAATTATTACACCTGTGGAAACCGCAGTAAATGCCGGTGTAAATGCATTTTCGCTTCCGGCTGAAAAAACGGGATGCAAAATGATATCCGCAGAGAATGCCGGAGAACTCATCAGTCTTCTCCATAATGAGGCAAGAGTGATATAATTAGCTTCATCTTTAATTTAATTTTCACATTAATCAACAGATATGAATTTAGTATTTGCAGAGCTGGCAAACGGTAAATTAAAAAAGACTTCATTTGAGGCAGCAGCATTTGCGTCAGCAATGGGCGAAACAGCGGCAATTGCGATTGGCAATGCTGATCAGGGTGAACTGGAAAAACTGGGAGCATACGGGATAACACGGATTTTACATATGGATGATGCCCGTTTGAACAATGTGTTTTCTCGCGCATATACAAGTGTTATCATAAAAGCAGCATCTGTACTGGGTGCAGAAACGGTGATATTATCGCATAATGCAACCGGTAAAACGGTAGCTCCGCGTATAGCTGTGCGTTTACAATATCCGTTATTTCCGGGGGTGAATGCGCTGCCCGTGAATGGGACGGTCAGCAAGGCTGTTTTTTCAGGAAAGGCTTTTGCC
>CAYTFT010000231.1:0-4919 GCA_964437155.1 uncultured Chitinophagales bacterium
GACGAATAAATTCCCGTTTCCTTATACGGAAGAGGACGGGCGAAAATTCATTGAAATTGCCACAAGTATGGACCCGGTGCATATTCTTGCCATTGAAATAGACGGACATATTGCAGGCGCTGCCGGCATTCACGTACAAACGGATATTCACTGCAAAAATGCTGAACTGGGATACTGGCTGGCAGAACCCTGGTGGGGAAAAGGGATCACCACTGCTGTTGTAAAAGAAATGGTGCAATATGGATTTCACCATTTTGATATTAACAGAATTTTCGCCAGGCCGTTTGGGACAAATATCGCTTCGCAGCGCGTATTGGAAAAAGCAGGATTTACATTAGAAGCCCGCTTTGAAAATACTTTATATAAATATGGAACCTATATTGACGAACTGATTTACGCGATCCGCACATGAATAATCAACACGGAGGAAACAGAAAAACCGCAGCCGATCAGCATCTGATTGATCTTTTATGTAAACGCGAAGGATTGCCTACAAAGATCACGTTAAACGACCATCGGGTAATTGAAGTATGGAATATTGCCTGGGAATACGACAGCGGTGATGATTTTGCCCATGTTTCAACCAATGTGAGTCCGCGCATCGAAGGAACCACATTCGATTTCTTTTTTACTGCACAGATCCTTAAAATTTCTGATGCGATTTCCGGTGAAGTACTATTCCGGAATTATAAATGCTGATGTACGTGAAAAGAATTTATGAAGACATTGTGCAGCTGACACATTACCCGTGAGACCGCTTCCACTCCTGATATAATTCTGTAACCATTCCATCGCTCAATCCCTGTTTCGGGACATATATTTTTTCTATACCCGCCCATTTCATTACATTGGTATAAATTTTCAAGGCCGGCACGATCACATCTGCACGATCCGGTTTTAATCCGAGATCACGCACCCTTTCTCCCATATTTAATTCATCTATGTAGATCATTACCCGCTTCAGGATCGACGCAGCGAGATAATTTTTCGAAGCCTTTCCGTAATGTTTCATCACGTGATTGATATTCCCGCCGACGCCGATCGCACACAATTCAAAATTGTGATTTCTGTGCACCCGCAACCATTCGAGCATTTCCTTCCAGTCACTTTCCTCTACCTGATCGTTGAGCAAACGCAAAGTACCGATATTAAATGAACGATTGGCAATTAATTTTCCTTTGCCCAGAAATGCAAGTTCAGTGCTGCCTCCACCCACATCAATATAAAGATAATTATCATTCGGTTCGAGTCCGTATTGCTCGAGTGGTAACTCCATAATTGTTTTTCCCTCTTTGTCACCACTGATGACCGTGATCTCGAGCCCGGTTTCATTTAATACACGCTGAATAATTGCATCGCTGTTCGACGCATCCCGCATAGCGGAAGTCGCCACCACCTTGTACGTCAGCACACGGTGAATATCGATTATATGTTTCATGGCGATCATTGCCTTTATCAGCAATTCTGTTTTCTCTTCCGAAATGGCGCCATCTAAAAATGCATCCTCTCCCAAACGAACAGGTATCCTGATAAGCGAATCTTTATGAAACACCGGCCCTTTACTCGTTTCGTACACATTCTCGATCAATAACCTGATCGCATTACTTCCAATATCTATTGCTGCAAATTTCATTCAATCATCCAATTACGTTCGTGTAACAAAAACTCATTTTCCTTTTTCTTTCAGCCGTTCAAAATATGCCTTAAAAAATTCGTGCAATGCAAGCTGACTCTCAATAACTGTGTCTCCCTTTTTATGGGAAATATAATCGTTGAGATGACCATGCGCCAGTGTGCGTGCTTTTGCATTGTCTTTCCACTGCAATTCGAGTATTTCCTTTAATTGATTTTTCACATCGCGGTCGATCACATCGCATAATACTTCAATGCGGCCGTCGATATTGCGCTCCATAAGATCGGCAGACCCGATATAGATCTCCTCCTTTCCGTTATTATGAAAACAATAAATGCGCGGATGTTCGAGGTACCTGTCGAGGATGCTTATTGCTTCGATATTTTCACTCCATCCCTCCACACCCGGAACGAGCGAACAGATACCTCTGACGATCAGACGGATTTTCACACCGGCATTGCTCGCCTCATATAATTTACGGATAATTTCTTTATCGACAAGATTATTCAGTTTAAAAAACAAGGAAGCGGGCTTTTTTGCTTTCGCATTGGCAATCTCCCTTGCGATCAGCTGCTTGAATTTTTTCCGCATGTTGACCGGTGCCACGATCAGCCGTTTAAATTTTGCGGGTTCAAACCGGTTGTTGAAAAATTCAAATATTTTTTTCACTTCACGGGTGATCTCCGGTCGGGATGTGAGGATAAAAATATCCGTATACACGCGTGCGGTATTCTCGTTAAAATTTCCGGTGCCGACAATAGCATAATGCACCGTTTTTCCCTCATGCACATGCGTAATGAGACATAATTTCGAATGTACTTTCAGATTATTAATACCAAAGGAAACGGACACTCCTTCTTCCTGTAATTTATTTGCCCAGAAAATATTGTTCTCCTCATCAAACCGTGCCTGCAATTCCATTATCACCGAAACATTTTTTCCATTGCGCGCTGCGTTGATAAGGCTCATTACCACACTGGAATTCCGCGCAACCCGGTATAATGTCATCTGAATACTTGTAACATTCGGATTGATCGCCGCTTCCCGTAACAGATCAATGATATGGTGAAAACTCTGATACGGAAAATGCAGTAAAATATCCCGCTTTCGCAACACACTGGTTATACTGGAATTTGTATTCAGCAGCGGATGATGCACGGCAGGGATCGGCGTATACCGCAACGGGTGATTCCCGATATCAGGAAAATTCATAAAATCCTTGAAATTATGATAGCGTGCCCCGGGAATGATCGCATCATTGCGCTGCAATTTTATTTTGCGTGCAAAAAACTGCAGCATTTCTTCCGGCATAGCTGCATCATAAATAAACCGCGTGGTCTCCCCTTTTGTGCGGCGTTTCACACTCTTCTGAATAATTTCGAGCAGACTCTGGGAAAAATCATTGTCGAGGTCGAGTTCGGCATCGCGTGTAATTTTAATGGTATACGCTTCAATTCTGTCGTAATTAAAAATATAATAGATCGAATCGAGATTATAGCGGATGATATCATCCAGCAGGATCACAAATTTTTTATCCCCATCGTCGGGCAACACAAAAAACCGGGAAGGTTCACCATCCGGCACTTCGATCAGCGAATATCTTGTTGCATTGGGCTTATCCGATTTAATGAGTCGCACCGCGAGATAAATGGACCTGTCGTTGAGCAGCGGCATTTTTTTCGTGTTATCGAGCATGATCGGAAACAACCGCTGATGCACCTTTTCATTGAAATAATGCCGGATATATTCTCCCTGTGCAGTGCTGATCTCTTTTTCGTTGAGAATAAATATCTTTTGCTTTTTTAATTCTTCCAGGATCTGCAGATACGCATTATCGAATCGGTTCTTGAGGACAAGCACTTTCTTCTGCACCTGCGTCAGTATTTTGGCCGGATCGGTATCAAAATGTTTGAGATGTGCTTTTTCGAGCCGGAGCATCCTGCGCAGCACTGCCACACGCACACGAAAAAGTTCATCCTGGTTATTGGAAAATATCCCCAGAAACCGGATGCGTTCATTCAGCGGAACCCGCTTATCCTCCGCTTCCTGCAGCACACGCTCGTTGAACGACAACCAGCTGATATCGCGATTGATATACTTCATTTTATCGGGTTTCCCCTTCTTCTTGCCCATAATTCCCGCTTTGGATCTACGGCAAATTTAAGCCATGGCGAAATTACCGAGATATCCGGCGGTCCTGTCATGCCATACATTAAGCTAATGTTAAATAATGTGTGGGAAACATATGGAAGCCGGATGCATCGTTTTGGTAATTTTGTAGAATGGAAAATGATAAGTACAACCAGAGGGGCGTTTCCTCCCGCAAAGAAGACGTGCATAAAGCCATTGCACATCTCGACAAGGGATTATATCCCCGTGCTTTTTGTAAAATTCTCCCCGATTTTGCCGCCGGCGATCCGGCGTTTTGCAATGTGATGCATGCCGATACCGCAGGCACCAAAACATCACTCGCCTATATTTACTGGCGCGATACAGACGATATTTCCGTATGGAAAAATATTGCGCAGGATGCAATAGTGATGAATCTTGATGATATGGCCTGTGTGGGTATCACCGATAATATTATTATTTCTTCTACTATCGGCAGAAATAAAAGTATAATTCCCGGCGAAGTAATAAAAGCGGTTATTGACGGCACGATGGAATTTATTGACACCATGAAAGAAAATGGCATCACCATTCATCACGCCGGCGGAGAAACTGCAGATGTCGGCGATATTGTGCGCACAATCGATGTCGGAATAACAGCATTCGGCCGCGTGCAAAAAAGCGAACTTGTCATTAATAATATTCAGCCGGGAAATGTCATCGTCGGATTGGCGAGTTATGGTCAGGCTACTTATGAAACCGAATACAACAGCGGAATGGGAAGCAACGGGCTTACCAGTGCGCGGCATGATCTGTTTTCAGGTATTTATGCTGAATTATATCCGGAAAGTTATAATGAATTTATTCCGGATGAAGTAGTATATACCGGCGACATGCTTCTTTCTAAAAAAGTCGAGATCGGAGAGGAAGAATTCACCGCAGGGAAACTGGTGCTTTCGCCCACACGCACATTTTTACCGGTGCTAAAGAAAATTCTCGCACAGCATAAAAATAATATTGCGGGAATTATTCATTGCACGGGTGGCGGACAAACCAAAGTATTGCATTTTATTGATAATATGCATATCATAAAAGATAATTTATTTCCTGTTCCGCCGCTTTTTGAAATGGTTCAGGAAGAATCGAAAACGGAATGGGAAGAAATGTACCGCGTATT
>CAYTFT010000232.1:0-4896 GCA_964437155.1 uncultured Chitinophagales bacterium
TTTAGTATCCGTTGCTACCGAAGTATTTGCGGGTAACGTTTCTTTTTTATCGATGAGCGGCGCTTCTTTTTTTACTTCAATTGGTGCGGGTGTTTCCTTAACAATAATTTCTTCCTTTTGGATAACGGGTGTTTTTTCTTCTTTTACAACGGGTTCTTCTTTTATTTCAGTTTTCAGCACAGGTGCTGATGCAACGAAATTTCCCGGCACCAGAATTTCCTGTCCGGCTTTTAACGCGCCCATATCCACACCTGTATTAGCAGCAGCAAGATCCTTAAACGGAACTGTATATTTCCGGCTCACTGCGTAGGCTGTTTCACCGGCGCTCATCCGGTAAACCATCAGTGTTTTTCCATTCACATTTTTCACGCCGACAGAATCACCCGGAATTGCACTATTTCCTATCACGCTCCACGCCCATAAAAGGACGAGTATGAGTGCACAAATTCTTTTCATATTTTTTTCCTGCAGAATAGCTTCCATACCTTAAACTCGTATTTTTGTGTGTTTATTGTTTATTCACAGTTTATACACACGCAAAAGTAAAAGAGAGAACCATGCGCAAAGCCATATCGGGAGTGATCTTATTCACCATTCTCTTATCGGGTGTACTGTTATGCACACAGGCCCAAAATGCCCCTGATGTTGATAAACCCGCTAAAAAGAAGGTGTATTATTTTGAATTGCATCAGGACATTACTCCTACTGCAGTGCGTCTGGTTGACAGGGCACTTGAGGAAGCCGCTGCAATGCAGGCCGATTATATCGTAATGAGTCTTGACAGTTACGGCGGACTTCTCGATGCCGGAGACACCATCCACGTGAAATTGTTGCGTTGCAAGATCCCCGTTTTATGTTATATAACAAATAATGCAGCCAGCGCCGGGGCATTGATCGCCATCAGTTGTGATTCTATTTATATGTCGCCGTACGCGAAAATCGGTGCCGCCAGTGTGGTGGATCAGGAGGGAAATGTTGTCGATGAAAAATATCAGGCATATATGCGCGGGATCATGCGTTCGACAGCGGAAGCTAATGGCCGTGATCCGGAAATTGCAGAAGCAATGGTGCAGGGCGGCGGAGCGGTGACAGGAATTATTGATTCAGGAAAAATTCTCACATTCACAACAAGTGAAGCCCTGCAATTCGGATATTGCGAGGGTGAGGCAAAAGACACGAAAGAGATGCTGGCACTTGCCGGTATCGATAATTACACCCTCACTGCCTATGCGCCAACTTCCATAGACAAGATCATGGCATTTTTGCTGAATCCGGTTTTGCGGGGATTATGCATCACCTTTATTTTTCTGGGAATTTATTTTGAATTACAATCCCCCGGAATCGGTTTTGCGCTGGTGATCGCTGTTATTGCTGCCCTGCTGTATTTTGCTCCCTTATATATTGAGGGATTAGCCGCCAACTGGGAAATTTTATTATTCGTGATCGGTCTCGTACTCATTGTGCTGGAAATATTTATCATACCGGGCTTTGGCGTCACGGGGGTGTCGGGTATTATCCTGACATTTTCCGGGCTCGTGCTCAGTATGGTAAAAAATGTAGGATTTAATTTTGAGCTGAGCGGTTCGGGAGCAGTAATTCAATCGGTGCTGATCGTTTTAAGTGCATTTGTAATTTCATTTGCCGTGATGTTTGCATTTTTCGGCCGGTTCCTGAAATCAAAATTATTCAGGAAAATCGCACTGGAAACAACCGAGGACCACAGCGAAGGATATCATACAACGATATTTAATGATCCGGGTGGCATGATCGGAAAAACAGGAATTGCAGTGAGCGACCTCAGGCCCGCGGGGAAAATTGAAATTGAGGGCGAATGGCACGACGGACAGAGTGATGGTGAATTTATTGCGAAAGGAAGTGCTATAAAGGTTACCGATGTGAAAAATAATTATCTGATCGTGAGAAAAATATGACCGGGAAATTTAATTACATCCCGGAAATTAATTTTTAAGCCGGATCATCAGCAATACAATTAACAAACAAGAAATGAAATCATTTTCATGAAAGTACTGGGCATAATTCCTGCACGTTTTGCTTCGACACGCTTTCCCGGAAAACCACTGGCGGAGATCGACGGAAAGAGCATGATCATGCGCGTATATGACCAGGCGAAAAAAGTAAATGCCTTACATACAGTTGTTGTTGCAACGGACGATCAGCGGATATTCGACCATGTTACAGCCGCCGGTGGTGCGGTAATGATGACTGCAGGGACACACCAATCAGGCACTGACAGATGTGGTGAAATATTGCAGCTGCTAAATGATCATTTTGATGTTGTCGTAAATATTCAGGGAGATGAGCCATTTATTCAGCCGGTGCAGATTGAAAAATTAATCCATGCTTTCGCAGATGCTGAAACGGAAATTGCCACGCTTGCAAAATCCATTTTCCATACAACGGAAATACAAAATCCGCATGTAGTAAAAGTTGTATTCAACATGCAGCACAGGGCCCTATATTTTTCCCGTAGTGTAATTCCATTTCCCCGCAATGATAGCGGCCGGTATTTTAAGCATATCGGATTATATGCATACCGCAGCGCTATTTTGAAAAAGATCGTTGCACTTCCTCAAACCCAACTGGAAAAAACAGAATCGCTGGAACAATTGCGCTGGCTTGAAAACGGATATTCAATTACAGTTGTGGAAACAGATATTGACACAACAGGAATTGATACGCCGGAGGATCTTGCAAATCTGATAAAATAAGCGCACGCTGCAGGTCAATTCATACAATCAGATGATCGCCCCTGTTTCGCCGGTAATTCGATCAGACCGCTTCTTCCGTAATAACCTGATTTCGTAGCAGATCATCCAGCGTTTCCCGCCTGCGTATCAGAACAGCCTTTCCGTTTTTGAGCATAACTTCAGGCGGTCGCAGCCGGCTGTTATAATTATTGCTCATGGTATATCCATAAGCGCCGGCATTCAAAATGGCAAGAATATCGCCTTCATGTATTTCTGCAATTTTACGGTCACGTCCGAAAGTATCTGTTTCGCAGATATATCCTACAACTGTATAAATACGTTTCACGCCCTCCGGATTCGAAATGTTTACGATCTCATGATAGGCATCGTAAAACATGGGACGAATTAAATGATTTTGTCCGCTGTCAACGCCGGCAAAAACAGTTGCCATGGTCGGCTTCAAAACATTTACACGTACCAGTAAAACGCCGGCCTCACTCACCAGGAATTTTCCGGGTTCAAACCATATTTCAATCTGTCTTCCGTAATCGGTACAAAATTGTGTGAGCCGCTCAGAAAGCTGCTGCCCGAGCTCTTCAATATTTGTAGTGACATCACCTTCTTTATACGCAACTTTAAATCCGCTGCCGAAATCAATAAATTGCAGGTCGGGAAACTGCATTGCTGTTTCGAACAATAATTCCGCCCCCTGTAAAAAAACTTCACTGTCAAGAATATCCGATCCGGTATGCATGTGTAATCCTACCACCTTCATTTTATTTGCGAGAATAATACGTTGCACATGCCGCAACTGATAAATGGAAATACCGAATTTACTGTCGATATGTCCCGTTTGAATATGCTGATGTCCGCCCGCTGCAATATGCGGATTGATGCGGATACAACAGGGAACTGCATCTGCATACAAGTGCCCGAATTGTTCTAATATGGAAATGTTATCGATATTGATTGTGACACCCAGTGTAACAGCCGCGACAATTTCATCGATCGAAACACAGTTTGGCGTAAATAAAATCTGATCCGGTTGAAATCCGGCAACAATTCCCAGTTGCACCTCCTCAATGGAAACGGCATCCAGATGCGCCCCTAATTCCCTGAAGTGACGCAGTATCCTAATATTCGTCAATGCTTTGCAGGCATATTTGATCTTTATTTCTTTACCGGGAAATGCATTTTTTAATCTGTTGAACTGCCGCGTCATAACAGCGGTATCATAAACATAAACCGGCGTGCCGAATCCGGCAGCAATTTCCTGCAACTGGTCGGCATGCGATAAAATCAAATTGTTTTCTGTTGACATAAACGTGATTTACCATTAAAAAAAAAGCTCACCATTTTGGTAAGCCTTGACATATGATGCACAATACATCTCTACCCGGCTATCCAAAAGAGAACCCGTTTTGATGCCTGCTTATTTTTAAAATTGATCATAACCGGCGCAAATGTAAAAAGAAATTGAAATAATTGTTTCCTGTTTGATGGCACATATCTGCGCAGCGGAAATTTTACCGATAAAAATGATTTTACTTATTCACAGGGAAGACACAGGCCTTTTGCGCATAAATGCATACCTTTATAGCCCGTTATGAAGAATGAACAATCAAGGTATATCTTCGTTACGGGAGGCGTAACGTCGTCGCTGGGAAAAGGAATTTTTTCCGCCTCATTAGCCAAACTACTACAGGCACGGGGCTTTCGGGTAACCATACAGAAATTTGATCCGTATATTAATGTCGACCCCGGCACACTCAATCCGTATGAGCATGGCGAATGTTATGTGACGGAAGACGGTGCAGAGACGGACCTTGATCTCGGCCATTATGAACGATTTCTCGGAATAGAAACATCGCAGGCAAATAACGTAACCACCGGTGCAGTTTATCAGAATGTGATCAACCGCGAACGGGCAGGAGAATTTTTAGGAAAAACTGTTCAGGTAATTCCCCATATCACCGATGAAATTCAGCGCCGCATGTTATTGCTCGGCGAAAATGGAGAAAATGATATTGTAATTACGGAGATCGGCGGAACCGTAGGCGATATTGAATCATTACCGTATATCGAGGCAGTGCGACAGCTTAAATGGAAACTGGGTGATACGCGATGTCTTGTAATTCATCTCACCCTCATTCCTTATTTAAGTTCGGCGCAGGAACTGAAGACAAAA
>CAYTFT010000233.1:0-4894 GCA_964437155.1 uncultured Chitinophagales bacterium
CATTCCGGCTGCTGTCAATTCTGCTGCGGTCCATAAAATTTGTGTCCGCTCAACAGGATACGCTGTCCAGAACGGAGAAGAAACCGAACTCATTCCGGCGCCTACCTGTGCGCTGGTAAGAGAAAGTGTATCATCATACACAATAGAATATTCCCAAGAAGGCACATTAATATAGGTTGGGATGGAGGAATAATCCAGCGTATCGGGGGCCGCTCCGTTAGCGGTAAAATAAGCATGGTAGAGCAAGGTGCTGTCGAGCGCTCCGGTATGATCATATAAATAGGCATAGGTGAGATAATCCCACTCACCACATTCCGGAGATTGTGCCGGATTACATTTCAATGTGTATTTCATCAAAATCTTTTCTACATCAACATCCAGTGAAGGCATTTCGAACCAGGCATCCTGCGGTGAGCCGAAGGTGAATGTCTGCACCTTGATCGTATCACCCGGACCTGCATGGGCAGTGGCAATAAGACAGAGTACAAGCGTTGCTGCAGAAATAATTTTTTTGATGTTAAATAGCATGGCTGTAAGTTTGACGCAAATATAGAGAAATGCCCTTCAAGCCTTGGCTGACGATGGTCATTTTTTCAAAAATCGCTATCCGTGATCAAAGCAATAAATATTCATAAATCGTATGGCCCGCTGCATGTATTGAAAGGCGTTGACCTCATTGTTTCCAAAGGAGAACTCGTGAGTATTGTGGGTGCATCGGGCGCCGGAAAAAGCACGCTGTTGCATATTATCGGCACGCTCGATAAAGCGGATAAAGGAGAAATTACAATGGATGCGATTTCTGTTTCGGGACTCAGTGAAAAACAACTCGCACATTTCAGGAATAAGCATATCGGATTTGTATTTCAGTTTCATCATTTACTTCCGGAATTCACTGCAGTAGAAAATGTTTGTATTCCGGGATATATCGCCGGCAGAAAAGATGCGGAGGTATCCAAAAAAGCAAAGGAATTACTCGATTATCTGGGTTTATCCGGAAGGCTTGAACATAAACCCGGACAGTTGAGCGGCGGAGAACAGCAGCGTGTCGCCGTGGCACGTGCATTAATTAATGATCCGGCGGTAGTACTTGCCGATGAACCCTCCGGAAATCTCGATACCAACAACGCCGAGGAATTGCATAATTTATTTTTCCGCCTCAAAAAAGAAATGGGGCAGACATTCATTATCGTAACGCATAATGAGCATCTCGCAAATCTTGCCGACAGAAAATTAATTATGAAAGACGGGCTTATGGTTTAATGAACACAACGATCCTGTTGCTGTTCGTTCCTTTCGCATTATTATCAATGCCCCAGATATTTGCTGTTTTGGTAAATGCATGTGCATTGATAATTATTTTTTTGCAGGTAAATCCCGCGTTGATCCCGAGCGGAACAACAAATTCTTCCAGCTTTATTTTCCCGTACCGAACCTCCCCCACTTCAAATGCAACGACGCCTCCTTTTTTCGTGATGCGATATAATTCATGAAAGACATTTTGCATCACATCCATCCACTCTTCGATCGTTTTCGACATAGTGATCTGCTTCCCCACTTTCACTGCATCAATATCATTGAACCAGCACCGCAGCCAGTTATCTTTTGCGTATTGTACAATATCAAGAAAAGGCGGTGACGTTACGGTAAGCTGCACAGAATTTCTTTTTATTGCTGCGGTAGCTCCTGCATCCTTATTGATGAATTGCGCAAGAGGTGCAGCCTTTTGTAAATTCTTTAATTCCTTATTTTCCAGATGGCGCTTCAGTGAACGCGTTTTGCGAAGGATGAGATCTTTTGTATTCCGGTACGTGGGTTTTTGTTTGCGCTCCCTGTTGATCTTTATTTGCCTGTCTCTTGTCAGCGCCTGATTAGGCGGCAAGGTATACACAGAAAAAAATCCTTTCGAATGACCGGTAAGCCTGTTGGTTGCCACCATGCGTATCCATTTATCCAGAGCATCTTCCTTCCCTTTTCGTTTTCTCGTTTTCAACCAGTTGCGGATCTGCAATATCTCCTGCAGGGTATCGCGGTGAAAAAACATTTTCAGATTATGGTCACCCTTCCCAGCAGGCGAATGCAATATCTCCTCGAGCCGCTCCTCCAACTCCTTTTCATCGGGAATTACCAATCGCCCTTCCGCAAGGATCGCGCTGATCGGATTAATATCATTTGCGATAATATTCCTGCCGAGCAATGCCGCTTCAATTACTGTTGTCCCCCTTCCGCAAAACGGGTCATACACAATATCACCGGGTTTCGTGAACCGTGTAATAAAATATTTCGGAAGTGCGGGTTTGAAACAGGCACGGTAAGCAATTTCATGGAGATTGGCGGCCTGGCGCTGACGGGTTGTCCAGAATTCACCCGTTAAAACAGGAATTTTTTTGCCCTTATACGTGAGGGAGGATCGCCGGATCTTATTTTTCATTGGTTGCTCTGCCGCACAGGATCTGTCAGGGGGTAAAATTGATGTTTTTTTAGCATAATTCGGAATGCCGGATTGAAATTGAATTGTCAGCATTATTATTAATGCATGGTATACTAATTTGATCTTGCCAAATATCTACTGATCCTGCGCTTTCCTTAAATCCGCTATTTACTGCATAATTTACCTTGACGTAATTATTCTCAATGGGAATGCAGCGTATCGTCCCAAATGGATCATTTCGAAAATCATCAAAATGGAATCCGGTATCTGGTTTTGTGTTCATCTGGTCAAATAGCACCGGAAATACGATATTATGATATATTCCCATCAGAACTGCGCTTGTTGTTCCATAGCGTTTACAAAAAATACCCTCAGCTGCGTAGAATTATAATTGAAAATTCCCCATATTTGACTAAAAATATAAATCCACGCACCATGCCACAGAATACACTGAATTTTTCAACTGTTACGGATATAAAATTTCAATCCAACGGAACCGAATTAAAAATATTCGTCAGCAATACCCTGCTTGGTTCGATCAACCAGAGTACACCCGTTACCCTTTTTATCACGGAAACGGGAAGTACAAAATCCATTACGATAAAAACCATTACGCAGGCAGAATATGTTTCCGGAAATACCAATGACCCCGACCTCGATACGGTTCCCTTCAGTTTTGCAGCAGCCGCCGCCAACCTGCATGTAGATGTTTGTACCGGCACGCCGGGATTATACAAAACGATAGGCATTGAAGTGGATAATATCGGCAGCGTTTGTGTCGGGACCGGAAGTGTTCAGTTCTTCAATATTTCGGCAGAGAAAGTGTTCAAAGCAAAAATTGAGACTGTTGTCGTGAACGGCGCCAATCAGTTGCGTATGGTGGTGCGCTATGCCGGAAATATCATGTCGCAGCAAACATCGGCAACCGCACTCTGTTACAACGGACCGTTTTGTCTCGTATGTACCTGATCAATCATAGCGGTAATTGATCGTTTCTTTCAACGGAATATTTTCCGAACGGCTTTTTGCCCAGGCGAGCGCTTCTGTCATCAGAATAAATTTCTGATCGGTATTGCTTCGTTTTAATGCAATAAGATCTGTATATAATTTCAGAAACACCCGTTTACTTTCACCCTTTGGAATATTTTCCAGTTTAGCCACATAACTGCAGATCAGTTTTTCGAATGCCCCGTAACGTCCCTGCTGTGTGAACGACCGCCGTGCGCTGCGGCAAACCGAATGCAGCAATAAAATATTTCCCGCCTCATAATGCAGAATGAGTCTGAATAACTCGATCCCGTGTAAGATCTCATGTTGCATGCCGTTTGCAGCCTGCCTCACCTTGTCGCAACGATCGAGCGCCTTCTCCGGTTCATCGGCAATAAAAAATAATATGGCGAGGTTGAAATTATTATTGATACTGTTTTGCAGCGGTATTAATTTCGGATAGGCTGCGCAGATTTTGTCATATTCTTTTACGAGCGCCTCACGGTCCGCAAATTGTTGCGTATTCAGCATATAAATGATCCGGTAATTGATCACCGTGAGCTTAATGCCGATCTCATCCTTTGGTTTTTCTTTGGAAAGTGCGTTGAGTTTTTCAAATATGGAATCGAACAATTCGTATTTCTGCAGATGATGCGCCGCGGAAAGTAAACTGCCCAGCGCATCTGTATAATTCGCCGTTACATGATATGTATGCTGCGGATATTCTGCAAAAAGCTGTACGATGCGTTCGGCATAATCGAATAAGGCTGTGTAATCTTTTTTGAACCGCGCTATGAAATGATGCGATTTCAGAAAATAAAATTTCTCCATGAAGGTTTTCATTGCATTAAAATCATGCAAAAGCGGATCATGGATCAACCCCTCAAAATGTTCCTGCATAGCTGGATCCTGCAGCAGCGGATCAATAATAAACTGTGCCCAGAGCTGCGAGCAAATGCGCCCGAGTTGCGACTCGGCATTCAGATGTTGTATCGCCTGTTGTTCTTCACCGTGAATACTTTCGATCATTTCCAGCGGATCACGCGCCCCGAAACGCAGTGCAAATGTTCCTTCCCTGTTGAGGATCGCGGCAAGCAGATACATAAGATCATATTTCCAGGCAAGCTCCTTGGCACGTTTAATCGTTTTTGCACGCAGGTCGGTGAGCCCTTTTTCAGTGAAGAAAAGTTCATCCCGTATCAGATCAAATACTTCGCTCGCGACATTTTTTTCGGAGCGATACACGCGCATGCTTTTTAAAATCAGATCCTGCAGATAAATTTTTAATTGCGCCAGCATTTTCACATCTGCGGCCCGCTTGAGATTTTTTTTCAGCAACGTCTCATCATATCCGTTCTCCTGCTTATCGATAAGATCGAATATTTTCAGATAGGTTTTTGAACGCACATCTCCCTGTTGCTGCGCAAACAGCTTGAAGTATCGCTTTTCATGCGGCGTCAGAGATTTTATCAATAGGTA
>CAYTFT010000234.1:0-4893 GCA_964437155.1 uncultured Chitinophagales bacterium
TCTGCCGATTCTCCGAATCGGCTGTGGTGGATGAAGACTCCGTCTTCACTCATTCTTTTCATGTAAATCAATAATGTTGGTCGGGATTAAGAAGGTAAAAAATGACATAGAGGCTTGCGGGGACGCCAACCTCAAAGCAAAAATTTGTCGGTCAGATAAACCGGTATCCTACACCGCTTTCTGTGATAATATGCTGCGGCCGGTCAGGATCGTCTTCGATCTTTTTGCGCAGACTGGCAACGAAAACGCGCAGGTATTGTGTTTCCGACTGATACCCCACGCCCCAGATCTCTTTTAAAATAAACTGATGCGTAAGCACGCGTCCCTCATTTTTTGCAAAAAGAGAAAGGAGATTAAATTCAGTGGAAGTGAGTTTTATGCGTTCATTGTTTTTCTTCACGGTTCGTGCAATGAAGTCGATTTGTAAATTCCCGGATTCGATGCGTTGTGAGTTATTCGGCAGTTGATTTCTTCGTATCGCTGAACGGATGCGTGCCAGCAGCTCTGCCGTCCTGAAGGGTTTCGTAAGGTAATCGGTTGCACCATTATCTAATGCAGTAACAATATCCGTTTCACTATTTTGCACGGAAAGAATGATAATCGCTTTATTATACCAGGTGCGCAGCTCTTTTAAAATTGCATGTCCGCTGATATCCGGTAATCCGATATCCAGCAGAATACAGTCGGGAGGATGATTGGCAGCCATCACAATGCCCTCCCTGCCGGTGGATGCCTGCCAGACTTTATAGTCATTGCTCTCTAAAGATATTTCCAGCAATTTTCTTATTTGCTGTTCATCGTCGATGATCAGTATTTCTCCGCTATTCATTTTTCAGACTGTTAATATAAGAAACATCAACCGGTATAGTTACGGTAAACCGTGCGCCTCCTGCAGGATTATTTTCGAGATGTACGGTTCCGCCGCATGCTTCGGCAAATCCCTTTACAATGGAGAGGCCTAGTCCGCTTCCGCCTGCTTTTGTATGCGGCAGGCGATAGAATTTATCAAAGGCGTGCGGAATTTCATTCTCAGGAAAACCCGGACCGCTATCTGAAACTGAAATTACACATGCATTTTCTTTATAATCAGATTGAATATCAATATAGGATTGCGGAGGTGTATATTGAATTGCATTAAGGATCAGGTTTTGCAGAATTTGTTCGACCAGTCCGCTGTCCAGTCTGAACAACGGAAGATTATCATTCGGGTGAAAGTTTACCAAATGTGTTTCTCCCGGAACAGTCTTTTTAATCACCGAGCGAATGAGATCATTGATATCGCACCAGTCGTATTTAGGTTTGAGCATTCCACTTTCGAGACGACTCATATTGAGCAGGTTTTCGACTTGCCTGTTCAGCCGCATACCCGCTGCATCAATGGCATACAGGAGTTCTTTCTGCTGTTCATTTGATAATTTGTCCCGGTTTTCAGTTAGCGTATCTGTTGCACCGATGATCGTGGAAATGGGAGTGCGAAGTTCATGTGATAAAGAATTGAGCAATGTATTGTATAATTTAATTGCTGTTTCTTTTTCTTCTTTGTCACGCGCTTTTTTTTCTGCTTCCCGGATATTGAATGTAAGCACAGCATGCACTAATGCGATCAGAAAATACAGAAGAAACATCAGCAGGTCCTCAGTATTGTCCACATGGAAAGTATAAAGGGGCGGAATGAAAAAGAAATTCCAGATCACGGCGCTGGATACGGCAGATACCAGCACAGGCAGAATATCAAACAACATCGCAATAATGGAGACCGTCATCAGCAGCACCAGCGCCACTACCCGATAACCGATGATATTCGACATCGAATAGCAAACCCCCGATACCGCCAGCACAATCACGAGCGAAATAGCAAACTGTGTCTGCAGCGAATATTTTCTTGTCTGGAACATGTTTCGCGTTAATACGTTGCCTCATCAAATGTAATGCAGGAGAGATAAAGATTTTATAAAGAAGGGGAAAGATGCATGCAGCAGGGGGCGACTAAACACACATTTTGGATGCCCGGGTGCCCATAGAGCGAAAAATTTTTATCGGTTACTGTCCCTTCAACCGATAAAATCCGGGCAAAAGCGGTCGCTTCCGCTTGTTAGTAATGTACTTTATTCTTTATTTTCTGCAAACGAATCCTGTTGCTCAAAAAACTCCTCAGCAGTTCCTTTCCGTGCATGCTCCTGCAATTCATTAATAATTTCTGATGCCCGTTTTCCGTGCTGATATAATTTACGCAGGTTGTCTTTAAGCATTTCCAATACTTCCTGCTTTTCGGATTCGGGGATATTGCTGTCGCTGATTTCTTCCACCAGCTCTTCTGACAGTTTAGAAAAATTGGTGACAAAATTCAGCGGGTTCTGAATTTCATGCGACATACGGGAGGCGGCAGTACCGAAGGCAGCCAGCTTTTCGGACTGAATCAGTTGTTGCTGGGTATTTTTTAAATTTTCCAATGTACTGTTCAATTCTTTATTCAATTCATCACTCCTGTGTTTTTCCTTTTCAATGATCACCTTCTGCCTGCGGGTAACTCTGAACCGGTTAAAAATAACCAGAGCCACTATCAGTAATAAAACAGCGATACCTATGAAGTATTTCTTTGTAATATCAGCGATACGTTTTTCTGTAACGAGATTATTAATGGTATTTTCAGATTCCGAGATCTTTGCTTCCACCTCAAAACTCTTAGAACGGTATTTACGATCTTCGGCATTTAATAATGCCTGCAAGGCAGAATATTTTCTGAACGTGGAATCCGCTGCTGCATTATCGCCCAGTTTAAGTAATACTTCAATAAGCAGTTTTTGCTCTTTCAGTAATTCCTTTTTAATGCTGACGACTTTAGTGATTTCCTGTTCAAGTAATGTCCGTGCATCTGTATACCGGTTTTGCATTATCCTCACTTTAGCAAGGAAATAATCAGGAGTATGACTGCCGGCCGGACTGAAGTAATCAACATTATGCAAGCGCATTATCTCCTTGCATTTTAACAAATTGGATTCGGCTGAATCCGGCATATTACGGGTAATAAAATATTGCCCCTTTATTTCATAGGTTCTCACTAATGACGGGTAGTCATTTTCCCGGCTTGCCAATGGAATGGAGCTGTTCAGCAGATCATATACACTGTCGATTTCATTCAGCATCAGTTTTGCATAGGCAATATTACAATTGAGATAAGATACATTTTGTTGCTTTAGGAGATTAATTCGTACCTCTTTTGCCTCGCGTGAATAAAGAATGGCAGATGTATAATCACCTACTTCCAGATACAACTGACCGAGAACACTTGTATTGTTCATCCAGCTGCCCAGGCCGCTCATTGGTTCTTGTGTTAAAGTATCCTCTTTATGTATATAGGAAGTTGATTTTTTAAAATTGTAAATACTCATATCCGGCAGGCCAATCATTCTGTATGTAGTACCCAGGCAGAAATAGGCAATAGCGATGGCTGCAGAATCCTTTTTCTCAAGATACACGGTGAGCCGCGATGCGTAATAATCGAATGTCGCTGAAATATCTGAATTACGCAGCGGAACTCTTAATTCCAATAATGCAACAAGGGCAGTTATTCTTTCAGCCGGATCACGGAAAGCATCATATTTACCGACAATATTTTTACAATAGCGGATCGCATAATCCAGACTATCGGACCGGGTTATTTTCATTATGAGCTCCTGATGGAGAACATCAAAATACCATGGATTTTTTTGCTTCTTCAGATTCTCTGATATACTTTCGAGGCGGTTGAATGTGTTCTTGTCAAACCCTGCCTGATCAAGCATATAAATACCCTTCACGAATGTAACGGAATCAATTCCGTGTGCAGTCTCACATTCCGTAAGATAATAGATTGCAGAATCTCCGTAATTTATTGCATTGTTATTTTTCCCCGCGTTTTGCGTGAATGCTGACACCGCATGGAGCAAAATCGCGCATAGGAGAAAAGGCAGGTTTTTTTTCATTGGGTTGTGATTCTTGCGGCTATACAAATATAGGCGGTATCATTTGGGTGCGGTTATAGAAGAATGAAATTGTTCAGCACAAAAGCCTTGTTTCTACCGAAGTAAATGAAAAGTGCTGTGAGAGACTGCATAGATCCTGCAGATCTGGCAGAGTTTATAGGGAAGCGGAATTTTTATTGGAAGGAGTATTGCCAACCGAAGAGCGATAAATCGTGAGTCGAGAATCGAGAATCGGGATTGGATTTTCATTCTCAGCGTTTGGCGTTCCATCAACCTCATAGCAATAAATCGTGAGTCGAGAATCGACAATCGGGATCGGATTTTCTTAGGTCGATAGTTTTCGACATGCAGCAACATTCCTTTCTCTGCGGTTGGCGTCCCCGCCAATCCGCCAATATCTTCAATACTTACTTTCATTTATTTTTTAATCGGCAGTCATCCCATCAACCTCAAGCAATAAATCGTGAGTCGGGAATCGACAATCGGGATCGGATTTTCTTAAGCCGATAATTTTTGTCATGCAGCAACATTCCTTCACTTCTTTACAGCTCATTCCTCTCTGCACCCGGCTCCTTACCTTTACTCCATGGAACCCTCCTTCATCCGAAACCGCCTCCGTGAAATGACCGTCCCCGAACTCCTCGACGCCCTCGCCGAAGCAAAAGCAGGCAAGCCCTTCGACATCTACGCATTTCTCGATCCCGGTCTCATCGACCGCCTCACCGACGCCCTTGCCGATTTTATTGAAGCGGTGGAGGCGACACAGAAATAATTTTTGCGGTTGCGATGCACAGAACGGGACGATTTTATTTCCAAACCCGCACAAAAGATCAGGAGCACAACCGGCAGCGTTCTCCCGCACCCGCGGTCCGGCTATCCGCTATATCCCTCGTTGCACTCGGGGATGCCGCTGCTATCCGGGCTATAAAGC
>CAYTFT010000235.1:0-2030 GCA_964437155.1 uncultured Chitinophagales bacterium
CAGTGGGCGGGGTGAAGAGTGAATTGATTAAATGGGTACATCGTAATAATTAAATATTAACCAAACAGGGCATCAACAAATTCAGCTTTATTAAAAACCTGCAGTTGGTGCATTTTCTCTCCGACGCCAATATATTTCACCGGTATTTTGAACTGATCTGCAATACCCAGCACAACGCCGCCTTTTGCAGTGCCATCCAGTTTGGTAAGCGCAATGCAGGTAACATCGGTAGCGGCTGTAAATTGTTTCGCCTGTTCAAATGCATTTTGTCCGGTGGATGCATCCAGTACAAGTAAAACATCGTGTGGCGCATCAGGATATACTTTCTGGATCACACGTTTGATCTTCGTAAGTTCATGCATCAGGTTTACCTTATTATGCAGGCGGCCCGCCGTATCGATCAATACCACATCCGCATCATGCGCCTTCGCAGCATTCACGGTATCAAATGCAACCGCCGCCGGATCTGCTCCCATTTGTTGCTTCACGATCGGTACGCCCACACGGTCGGCCCATATCGTAAGCTGATCCACTGCTGCTGCCCTGAAAGTATCCGCTGCGCCCAATAAAACATTTTTACCTGCCGATTTAAACTGATGGGCGAGTTTACCGATAGTAGTTGTTTTGCCCACACCATTTACACCAACGATGAGCATGATATAGGGTTTCGTTTTCAGCGGTTCAATAAAATCTTTGTAATCGGGCGTATTATTTTCAGAGAGCATTTGCACGATCTCATCTTTCAGGATATTATTAAGCTCTTCCGATCCGAAATATTTATCGCGGGAAACTCTTCTGTTCAAACGGTCAATGATCTTTACAGTGGTATCAACACCCACATCGCTGGAGATCAGAATATTTTCCAGTTCATCGAGAAAATCATCATCTACCGTGCTTTTTCCGGCGATAGCTTTGGTGATCCTTGAGAAAATACTTTGTTTGGTTTTTTCAAGTCCCTTGTTCAGGTCTTCCTTCTGTTCCTTTTTAAATATGTCGAAAATACCCATGGTAAATCGGGAGATTGGAATTAATTAATGTACAGGTGAATCATGCGGCCGGAATAAAAAAAGCCTCTACTCTCATAGAAGCTTTTCAATTTTTTTGAAATCCGTGATCAGGCATTACCTTTAATAACATCCTGCACTTTGTCTTTGTGCACAATGCGTTCTTTAAAAATATAGGCACCGGTCTTAGGTGATTTTTCTGTTACGATCACCTTTACCATTTCTTTTCCGCCACCGGCAACCTTGCCTTTTCCACCACCGGATACACGCGCGTTTTTACTTATTTTTCCCATAGTTTACCTCCTGATGGTTTATTTAATTTCTTTGTGAACAGTTACTTTTTTCAGATATGGATTGTATTTCCTGAATTCAATCCGGTCCGGTGTATTACGACGGCTTTTAGTCGTAATATAGCGGCTCATGCCTGCTACATCCGTATTTTTCTGTTCAGTGCATTCGAGAATAACCTGAACACGATTGCCTTTGCTCTTCTTTGCCATCTTTCTGTATTTTAGATATTAATGGTTTTACCTTCTTTGCGTAATTCTTTCAGATACGCAGAAATTCCTTTTTTGTTGATGGTCTTCAGTGTGGTGGTAGCTATCTTCAGCGTTACCCAACGGTCCTCTTCAGGGATATAGAACTTTTTTTCCTGCAGATTCGGATAGAATTTGCGGCGGGTTCTGTGGTTAGAGTGGGAAACATTGTTTCCGCTTACCGTTTTTTTACCTGTTAAATCACAAACTTTTGACATGACTTTAAAATGAGAGTGCAAATATCGGACATTTCATCGAATTAGGCAAACAGCCGGTAAAGTTTCCCCCGGAAATCCACCGTGTTTCAGCCGGATCAGTCCAGGCAAGGGTTTCAGGTCGTATCATCGCCCTTTCATCAGGAGCATATGCCATATTCCGGGTCTTGTATCTGCCGGTAATCCATCCGACCCGGGAAATACAATTCAAACGGATCTCGCAAATGCGCCCCGTCTTCCGGCAGGGAGGTATCCAGGGAACCCGGGCTCCTGAC
>CAYTFT010000235.1:2130-4866 GCA_964437155.1 uncultured Chitinophagales bacterium
CCTGCCTCACTGGTATCAGTCATTTCTTTAATGACAGTTCCATCCTCTGCCGAAACCGAAATATTTGTGATGCCGGGAAGTTTAGCATAATACGCCACGGTGATTTGTTGTACATAGGGTTCATCAAAGGAGCTGAATTTCTTTCCCTGATCTGCATTGTACCCGATCTTGTCGATCGCATAGATTTTAATATCAGCAGCGGCATCCGTATCAAGCGTTTGAATTTCATCGAGATTCGCCTTGTATAAACTGCGGCCGTGTGTGCCGATCACAATATCATTTGCGGTTGGCTGCAAAGCAATATCATGTACGGCAACTCTTGGTAAACCGCCATTGAATGCCATGAAATTTTTTCCTCCATTCAGAGAAAGATATAATCCGTTGTCGGTTCCGACATACAGAATATTTTTATTTTTCAGATCCTCCCTGATCACATTGACAGGTTCGGCCGGAAGGTCTGTCCCGATCTGTGTCCATGTTGTTCCAAAATCATTACTCACAAAAACATACGGATTAAAATTATCTGTTCTGTATCCGTTCAGCGAAACATAAACGGTTCCTTCATAGAATTTACTTGCTGTTACACGGCTCACCCATAAATTATCCGGGATCATATTCACGGCGGGAGGCGGAGTTTTTGTTTTTACGGGTGGCATCTCTTTTTTGATAAATACATTTATTGCCGACCAGTTATTTCCGCCATCGCGGCTCACCCATATATTACCGTCATCCGTTCCGCAATAGATCGTACCGAAGCGCAACGGTGATTCACTTATTGTTGTGATCGTTCCGTAGGGAACATCGCCTTCTTTTTTCCCCTTGCTGAGATCTTTGCTTAAGGTTTCCATATCAGCACCTTTATTCATCGAACGATGAAAACGATCTGAACCGTAATATAAAATATCCTGATTAAATCTACTCAGCAGAATGGGTGTCTGCCAGTTATAGCGGAGTGGCGCTTCACCGAATTTTGCAGTGGGTCGAATGGATAATTCCTCTTCGCCCGTTGTTTTATTTACACGACCGTAATATCCATACTGGTATCCGGTATAAACAGTTGTATTGTCGCGGGTATCGATCTGCACCTGCATCCCGTCTCCGCCATATACCGGCTGATAAGGATATTTCCCGCCGGATTGCCAGTAATTACCGGGTGTATAATTTGAAGGACCTGTCCACACGCCGTTATCCTGCAAACCACCATATACATTATATGGTTTTGCATCATCCACATTCACTGAATAAAATTGTCCGACTGCCGGATTATTCGCTAGAAACCAGTTGGCACCGTTGTCATATGTGATACAAACGCCACCATCATTGCCGACAATAATATGTTTGTCGTTATTTTTATCAAACCATGCTGCATGATGATCGGGATGCACATTATCTCCGTCGATATTTTTAAATGTTTTACCGCCATCTTCACTTAATAATGCATTAAATGCAGACACCAGGATCTTATTATCATTTTTCAGGCTCACTTTAATTGTCGCAAAATAATATCCGTAAGTAAAAAATGCACCATCCAGATAATCCGTATGTGTTTTATACCAGGAAGTGCCGCCGTCATCGCTCCGGTACACTTCACATCCTTTAATGGGTAAATTAAATACATACCCGCCGTCATTCAGAAAATCGGTAAGTACGGTTGGCGCATATTCACCACTGGCTACTTTTTGTCTGAGGATGGTTACAGTATATTCTTCAGGAAATTTATTTTCCGCGAGAAAACGCACCATTTTCATGCTGTCGATCTGTGCGAATTTTTCTTTCGTCATTATTTTTAAACTGTCGATATCCAGTTTATCCGGATCTTTCGGTTTCATTTCCTCCGGTTTCGCTGCCTGATTATCTACCACGGCATAAACAATATTATTATGTGTCGGAGCAACGGCAATTCCAATACGGCCCACTTTATCTCCAGTTGGAAATCCGGATCCCGGCGTTGACAACAATTGCCATGTTTCGCCTGCGTCTACCGATTTATAAATGCCTGAACCTGTTCCACATTCAATAAAGTCCCAGGCTCGCCGCTCGCGGTGCCATGTGGTGGCATATAAAAAATCCGGAACATTCGGATCCATCAGCACATCCACTGCGCCGGTATTATCATCTACAAATAATGTTTGCTTCCAGGTTTGTCCCCCGTCAGTAGTTTTATAAATACCGCGTTCAGGATTTGCTGTATATAAATGTCCGAGTACCGCAACATACGCAATATCCGGATTTGCCGGATGCACTGCAATTCTTCCTATATGATGTGATTCGGGAAGCCCGCAATAGATCCAGCTTTTACCGCCGTCAATGGATTTATATACACCGATGCCTGCATAACTGGAGCGGGAGGAATTCACTTCACCGGTTCCCACCCAGATGATATTTGCATTCCAGTTCACTGCAATATCTCCGATCGTAATTACATCTTGATGATCGAATAATGGCGTAAATGACTGTCCGTTATTTTCGGTGTACCATAACCCGCCACTGGCATAAGCAACGTAAAATTTTGTCGGGTCGGCCGGGTTCACTTCGATATCCGTGACACGTCCGCTCATAATGGTCGGACCGATATTCGAAAATTTCAGGTTACTTACGATGGAATTTTTCTCCAGATTCGCACGCCTTTGAATACCCGCCAGCCGGTCGGCAGCAATGGTATAAGGCGGAGGTGGCGGCGGTGCCGGAACCTCTGCAGCCTTTTGAGCAAATATTTGTGTGGTGAAGACAAGGGCG
>CAYTFT010000236.1:0-4823 GCA_964437155.1 uncultured Chitinophagales bacterium
CAAAATGTCCTGTTATGGTTGCACCCGCTATGGATATCGATATGTGGCGGCATACGGCAACGCAAAAAAATATTCAATCTCTGAAAGAGGCCGGAAATATCATTCTTAATCCGGAAAGCGGAGAACTGGCTTCTGGATTAATGGGTGAAGGGCGGATGGCAGAGCCGGAAAATATTCTGCTCGCCTTACACAATTTTTTCAGTGATCAGCCTCAACGGCTCAAAGGCAGAAAAGTGCTTATTACAGCCGGGCCAACATACGAACCGATAGATCCGGTGCGTTTCATCGGGAATCATTCTTCGGGAAAAATGGGGTTCGCACTTGCAGAAAAATGCGCTGATGAAGGCGCTGAAGTAACATTAATTCACGGGCCCGTTTGCCTTTCGGTAAAAAATCCGCTCATACGGACAATTTCTGTGATGAGCGCTGATCAAATGATGGACGCCTGTGCTGTTGAATTTGGCGGGTGCGATATTTTTATTGCGGCGGCAGCGGTTGCAGATTTTACTCCTGAAACCGTATCAACAGAAAAAATCAAGAAAAAAGAAAACAGCAGTGCCGGATTAGAGCTCCGTCTGAAACGCACACCGGATATATTGCGGACACTTGCGGGCAAAAAAACGGATGCACAGTTTATTGCAGGATTTGCCCTTGAATCGGAGAACGGCATCGAAAACGCTAAAAAGAAACTGCAGTCAAAGGGTGCCGATCTCATCATTTTAAATTCGCTGCAGGATGCCGGCGCCGGATTTCAGCACAATACGAACAAGATCACCCTGTTGGACAAAAGGGATAATCTGATTAACTTTGAATTAAAGAGTAAAAAAGAGGCAGCTGCCGATATCATAGATCATATCATAACATTACTGCATGCGTAATTTTTTCTTTCTTCTTCTCGCTTCCGTTATTTCAGTTAATCTGTTTGCGCAGGAACTGAATTGTTCCGTAACCGTGAATGCGGAAAAGGTAACGCAAACTGATCCGAAGATCTTTAAAACACTGGAGACATCCATATTTGAATTTATGAGTACCCGCAAATGGACGGATGATGTATTTAAAGCTGAGGAGCGCATTGATTGTCAGATCCTGATCACCATCACTGAAGAATTATCGAGCGACAAATTCAAGGCACAAACAAGTATTGTTTCGAGAAGACCGGTGTATGGCAGTGATTATAATTCCACGCTTTTGAATTTTGCCGATAAGGATTTTGAATTTCAGTATGCTGAATACCAGCCGCTGGATTATAATGAAAATCAGTTTACCAATAACCTGACATCCATGCTGGCCTTTTATGCATATATGATCATTGGTGCAGATTATGATTCATTCGAACAAAAAGGCGGTGATAAATATTTTCAAAAAGCACAAACCATTGTTAATCAGGCGGCAAACAGTGATGCAAAAGGATGGAAAAGTTATGACGGCACACGCAATCGTTACTGGCTCGCCAATAATTATACAGATCCGAAATATGCGGTTTTCAGAGATGCATTTTATCAGTATCACCGTCAGGGGCTTGATTATTTATATAATGATCAGGTGAAACCGATCGCTGTTATCACCAAATCATTGCAAACACTTGACAACCTCAACCGCACGCAGCCAAACAGCATGATCATGCAGCTATTTTTCAGTGCAAAAAGCGATGAAATTCTCGGATTATATTCGAAAGCTGCGCCTGCAGAAAAGGCCAAAGCTGTCTCCTATCTCACGCGACTGGATCCGGTAAATGCTGATGCATATCAGGAATTGCTGACAGGAAAATAATATTTCAAATACCAGCAATCAGCTTCGCTGTGTATTTAATTTCCGGAAGTGAATAATTATTGCTTTACAAATGTCTGCTGATAATTCCCTTCGGATGATTTTATTTTGATCAGGTAAACACCCGGTTGCCAGCCTGCAACTGAAATCTGCGCAACAGAATGCACAGTTCCCGTAAAGACGCGATTTCCTGCAATATTAAATATCTCTATTTCCTCAACCATCAACCCTCCGGCACGAATAAATAAAACATCCAAAGCCGGATTCGGAAATATCTGCAGATAGTTTTCGGAGTCAATGGATGGCACATCTGTAGTTAAAGGCGTGTATGTTCCTTTCCGGCATTTTACTGTACCGCTATTGTCGTCCTGCCAGGTAACGAAAACATTCCCATTGCGAACAGCAATATCGGGATTAGAAATATTATCCGAATACACAATTTCATAATCAACCGGAATTCCTGTGGTATAATTATTCGTAAATAAAATCGGTAATTCAGAAGTGCCGCTTATCGTTTGCTTCCAGACAATACCCATTGCATCACCATCACTTGCGATGCGTGGATAATTCTGCAGATTCATTCCGGCGATCATTCCCGTCAATAATTGAAACCCGCCAAGTGCACCGGAACTTATTGAAGATTTACTGAAATATGTCCTGTTCATTCCGCTTGCACCGTTCATAAAAACGCTGAATAATGTATCTCCGATAATTACACCATCAGGACCGCTGGAGGGACATGCCATCAGCATCCAGTTGCTCGTTTCCATTGCAAAGCCGGTGGTAAATGCATTTGCATGATCACTTGAAATGCCGGCCCAGTTATCGCGGATGTTTTCATCATTATTGCGGTATAATACTGCACAGTTATCACCGGAGGCAACTACAGCCCCCGGGCAACAATCGCATACTTCGGCGGATCCGTCCCACCCGCTTGCTTTTACATCATCGGAAAAACTAATTCCAAGATCAGCGGAGCGTGTAACCACCCATCGTGAATCAAGAAATGCGGGATTAAATTTCATAAAAGCGATAATTGGATTTCCATCATCATCTGTTGTAACTGTGGGAAATCTCGAAATACTGTCGCCAATGAAACCCAGTTCAACAGGCGAGCCAAATGAGATCCCTCCATCGAATGAGGATATCAGAAAAATGCGGTTCGAGGCAATATCTTCAGGTGTGCGTTTAACTACAACATAAACAGTATCACCATATGCCGCAATATCCGGTCCCATCCATCCTGCCGTTGCTACTGTGAGCCAGTCGGGATTTAATTTTTCAGGTGTTGTGAATGCGACACCATCCCACCGTGAAAAATAAACAGACGACTGCCCGGGATCTCCCCAGATCACAAGTGGATTTCCTTCTCCATCAAGGGCCATTCTGGGAAATTTATTATCGAACGTTGCATCGGCAATATCTAACGGTGCATCCCAGGTTATACCACTTTGTGCAAATACATGCATGGTGAGCGTAACAAACAGAAGACTAATACAAATTGAGCGCATAAGAAGGTATTTATTTCATTAAAGCAATTCCGGTATAATTAGATATAAAATTAAGTTACATTCTTTAAACCATAATCGCGATTACGATAAAATTAATCTCCTAAGGCCACCACGAACAATTTATTGCTTTTTGCAATCTGCTGCACCGACAAGAGTTGTTCCCGGATGAAAATACATCCACGCATGATAAAATTCCTGAGAAGCCTGAACAGATTTTAATTGTTTGCCGGCTAATGCACCCTCTGTACATATTCCGGAATAATTCCAATGCGATCCTGTCCCGCTATCGGAAAATCCATCCTGACTTTCTGTTGCTGTAAAATGTAATTCATTTCCATCTACGTTCCGATCAAATACATGAAAAGAAGCATTATCCTTTTCGATCACAAGTAAAACCGGGATATTGTTCACTGCATCTTCAATGCGCCTGCATTGAAGAAGATCATCCCAGTTCCATGCTTTTGATTCCGTTGCGCCTGCAATCCCGATCACCCATGCATTTGGTTGCAACGGACCAAGGCCTGTATTTGTTTGCGGACGATGTTCATCGTAACCTGCAAGTCCGCTGTATTTGCTTTTAAATGCAGGATCCGGTTGTAATATTTTTGTGTCCGGATGCAATTGTATCCATGTTTTTAATGTCATTTGCTCACTGGAAATTTCCTGCATTTTACTTCCCTTCAATTTTCCCGCAACAGAAATTCCTGTTGCCTGAAACCACCAGCTTTTCGTTGCTTTATCTTCAAAAATTGCATTGTAATGATTCATACCAACGAGGCGGAAATTCAGGTGTTCGCCATCAACAACAGGATCAAATACGCGGCCCGTTCTGCACATGGTGCAATATGTTACAATTACCTCTTTACCTCCAACAACATCCTGCAACTGATGATGGTAGCCCATGATCTCAATCGGATATGCTTTCGCCTCACCATTGATCACAACTCCCGTCACCAGTTTTCCTTCTGAAACAGTATTGGATTTGCTGTCCGCAAAAACAATATCCTTTTCCAGTTTAAATATGCGATCGGCGACGATTTTAAAATTCAAAAAATAAAATACGGCGCCATAGATAAGAAGAAAAACAAGAGATACGATTAGTTTCCTGAATTTTCGCGCTTTTATTGCCGGTATCAATTGTAAAACAACAATTGCCAGCAGTGCTATCCGGATAAGAAAAATATAGCGTTCGAGAAACCATGCAAGTCCGACAAAGTTGAGTGATTGCGAACCGGGGAACGGCATTACCAGATACCGGCGCAGTATCTCAACTGCAAAGAGAAATAGTATTGACAGAGGGAGGAGTGCTTTTTTCATTAAATAAAGATAAAAAATATGCTGATGAGATAATGTTCTAATGTGCTAATGTGCTGATGTACTAATGTGCTAATGAAGATTTTGGTAAACTGAAGGTACCATCAATAGTTACGAAAATTAAAGCCCCCTTCGGGGGTTTGGGGGCCGGTGATAATGTGCTAATGAAGATTTTGGTAAACTGAATATTACCATCAATACTTACGAAATCTAAAGCCCCCTTCGGGGGTT
>CAYTFT010000237.1:0-4771 GCA_964437155.1 uncultured Chitinophagales bacterium
TGCTTTATGCAGAAATCGTTTCCGGTAATGAAACAAATATTGACATCAGCAGTTTGCCTGCCGGAATTTATTATGTGCAGATGAACAGCGACGGAATTCTACAATCAGAAAAATTCATTAAACAATAATTTATATGCTCAGCTCTTCAATTAATAAATTACCGCTAAATAGAATGCGACCTCCGGGCTTACGATTAATCATTTCATTTTTCATCTTTCATTTTTCATCTCTTCCTTCCTTTTCCCAGGCGCCAACTCTTGACTGGCAGAATACCGTTGGCGGCAGCGGTGATGATATTCTGCAAACCAGTTGCAAAACAACTGATGGCGGGATGCTTCTCGGTGGTGGCTCGGGTTCGGGAATTTCAGGTGATAAAACCGAAGGCGCATTCGGAAGCTGGGACATGTGGCTCGTGAAACTGGATTCGACAGGCGCTATTCAATGGCAGAATACGATAGGCGGTGTAGCAGATGATTTTGTCTATTCTGTTCAGCAGACGCTGGATGGCGGATATATTGTTGCGGGATATTCAAACTCCGGTATTTCCGGAGATAAAACAGAACCCAATATCGGAAGCTATGATTTCTGGGTATTAAAACTGGATGCTTCGGGAAATATCGTATGGCAAAATACGATCGGCGGAACCTTAAATGATCAGGCAACCTGTATCAGGCAGACAAGCGATCTCGGATATATTGTCGTGGGATTCAGTTGCTCGAATGCGACAGGTGATAAAACGGAAATGAATCAGGGCCCGACAACAACTACCGATTACTGGGTGTTGAAACTCGACGCATCCGGAAATATCGTATGGCAAAATTCCATCGGCGGAAATTATTATGATTATATCTATGCAGTTGAACAAACCTGGGAAGGCGGATATCTGATCGGCGGATATTCGCAATCGGGAATTTCGGGTGATAAAACGGAGGCATTGATCGGAGCATCCGATTACTGGGTAATTAAATTAAATGCATCCGGCGGTATTCAATGGCAGAATACTATCGGAGGAACAAGTTCTGAATCACTGCGAAGAATATTACTGGCTCCCGATGGCGGATATATTCTCGCAGGATATTCAAGTTCGGATATTTCCGGTGATAAAACAGAAAATGCCTGGGGAACAGGAAGTGATTACTGGGTAGTGAAAATTAATACAAGCGGAAGTATTGTCTGGCAAAATGATATCGGCGGGACCGGCGATGACCTTTTGTTTGGCGCCACCGTTACAACCGACGGCGGATATGCGTTAACCGGTGTTACATATTCCGGATTATCAGGAGAAAAAACGGAAAACTCCATGGGAGGATCAGATGCTTGGGTGGTTAAACTGAGCAGCACCGGTGTACTTGAATGGCAGAATACAATAGGCGGTACCAGTGATGATGCCGGTATTTCAATCAATCAATATGCGGATGCCTCTTTTTCTTTAGGGTGTTATTCAAAATCTGGAATTTCAGGTGATAAAACGGAGGGGAACATGGGCCCGGCTTCAACGTATGATTATTGGGCAATAGGAACATTAGGTGCATGCATTCCATCAACAGAAATATGCAATGCATTTGATGATAACTGCAACGGATTGATCGATGATGGAATAAACGAAACTATTTCTATCACACCGGATAATGCTACTACATTTTGTCAGGGTGGAAGCGTAAATCTTATTGCGATACATTCCGGTGCGGAGGTGCAATGGAAACGCAACGGAGTGAATATTGACGGAGAAACGGACGATACGCTTTTTGTCACATCAAAAGGAACCTACACCTGCATGACAATTTCCGCCTGTGATTCAACTGAATCATCTTCCATCAGCGTAATAGTAAATAAAAATCCGTCGGCGAGTATCACGCCGGGGGGAGCGACAACATTTTGTGCCGGCGGAAGCGTCACGCTTACAGAAGCTCCGGTTGCAGGATGCTCGTATCAATGGTACAAAGGTGCAGCTCCGCTTACAGGTGCAACTACCACAACGTATGTTGCAACAACAACAGGAAATTATAAATGCCGCGTAACAAAAATCGCAACGGGCTGTTATAAAAATTCAAATATTATTGCTGTTTCTGTTCCCTGCCGAGACGGTGAAATTTATAACGACCAGGAAATTGAAATTTATCCGAATCCTGCTTCTGAAATTATTATTATAACGGCACCTTTTGAAAATTATGCATATGCGATTCTCGACCTCAACGGGAATATTTTAATGCAGGTAGATGCCACTGCAGCAATAACAGAATGTGCTATTCATGATTTGCCTGCAGGTATGTATTTTATTCGGATATTATCTGATAATTACATCGCAACAAAAAATTTTATCAAACAATAATATTATTGCAATGAAATTAAATCTGAAATATAAACCCAATACCTCCCTCTTCACATGCACCCTTTCATTTTTCATCTTTCATCTTTCATTTTCCCAATCCCCCGAAATTGAATGGCAGGCAGACTTTGGTGGTTTACAGAACGATATTCCCCATATTGTTTTACAGACATCCGATGGAGGATACTTAATTGGCGGAAATTCGGATTCGGAAAATTCAGGAAATAAAACGGAAGGATTTATTGGTGATATCGGATTAAACGACCTCTGGATCATGAAAATTGATTCGCTGGGTGTTGAACAATGGCAAAATACCATCGGAACTGATGAGCATGATTATTTAACCACCCTGGTAGAATTACCCGATGGCTATTTGATCGGTAGTGATTCAAGAGGCGGGATCTATGGTGATAAAACTATTGATACACATGGATGGAATGATTACTGGATTTTGAAATTAGATCTGTTAGGAAACATCGTGTGGCAAAAATCCATCGGCGGAGGTGGTGGTGATATGTTGCATGATATAGAGCCAATGGCTGATGGTGGGTTTTTATTAGCAGGATATTCACAAAGTGATATCTCCGGTGATAAATCTGAGGATAACCTGAGTATCGATTACTTAACATCGGATATCTGGCTCGTCAAGATAAATAGTGCGGGTGATGTTCTTTGGGATAATACCATTGGCGGAGGTTACGAGGATGCAATGCTGGATGCCCTGCCAACAGCAGATGGTGGCTTCATCATCGCCGGATACTCCAGTAGTAGTATCGGCTTCGACAAAGCGGAAAACACCAATGGATTTAAGGATTACTGGGTATTTAAAGTGGACAGCACCGGGGAGATGCAATGGCAAAATACGATAGGAGGAAATAATTATGATTACCTGAATGTGGTCATTCCTGCAACCGGAGGCGGATATCTGCTCGGTGGCACGTCAAATAGTGAAATTTCAGGTGATAAAACGGATTCCTTTAAAGGTGGAATCACCGATTATTGGGTGGTTGCGATTGACAGTGTTGGAAATAAATTATGGGATAAAACATATGGCGGAGATGAAAATGATGACCTGCATCAATTAATACCTTCTGCAGATGGCGGGTACCTGCTCATTGGAAGTTCTGGTAGTGGAGTGAGTGGCGATAAGACCTCTGCCCTGATGGGGTATGATGATATTTGGATTATCAAAATTGATACAGCCGGAAATATCCTATGGCAGGATGCTATCGGTGGGGATCATTATGAAAACGAAGCAGCAGCCATTCGCACCAACGATGGGGGACTTGCTATGGTCGCCAACTCCTGGAGCGGAATTTCCTATGATAAAACAGTTTCTGTATATGGTTCGGGAGATTATTGGTTCCTCAAATTTTTTCAGGAGGATTGCACCGGTTTACCGGAATTGTGTAATGGCATAGATGATAATTGCAATGGCACTGCTGATGAAGGCTTACCATTTACCAATTATTATCAGGATCTGGATCATGATCTCTATGGAAATTCCGGTGTTGCCATACTGGCCTGTGCACCGGGCGCAGATTACGTGGCCGATTCAACAGATTGTAATGATGGTGACACTGAAATAAATCCGGGACATACCGAATGGTGTAATGGATTTGATGATGATTGTGATCTGATCATTGATGAAGAGGTAGAAGAAAATATTACTATATCACCGGATGGTATCGTTTCTGTTTGTGCCGGGTCTGTAGTGGAATTATCAGCTACCTATTCCGGCACCAATGTTCAATGGATGCGCAACGGTATCAATATTCCGGGGGCTACTTCAAATATGTATACTGCTTTTAAACGGGGGATGTATTCCTGTGTTACTTACAGTGATTGTGATACCACCATTTCCTACACCTTGTTTGTGCATGTAAATAAGAATCCCTTAGCAGAAATTACGGCAGGAGGGCCAACAACTTTTTGTGCCGGCGACAGTGTTATTCTTTCCGCAAATACCGGTCTCGCCATCAGCTATCAGTGGTATAAGGATTTGATACTGATATCCGGAGCTACCGGGATCGATCTTACTGTATATGAGGAAGGCAGTTACACCTGTAAGGTTACCAAAGCATTTACCGGTTGTAGTAAGATGTCGGATCCTATTATAGTTACTGTTCCCTGCCGCCTTGACGGCAACTCCAAAATGGATATTTCCATCTATCCAAACCCTGCCATCGATATAATCTATATTGATGCACCCATTGAAAGCTATATTTTTTCTATATTTGACCTCAATGGAAATGTGATCAGAAAAGATAATTCCATTTCCAAAATTGCTGTATGCAGGGTAAACGATTTGCCTTCAGGTATGTATTTTATTCGCATATCATCTGATAATTACATCGCAACAAAAAATTTCATCAAACAATAAAAAAACCTGCAATGAAATTAAATCTGAAATATAAACCCAATACCTCCCTCTTCACATGCACC
>CAYTFT010000238.1:0-4740 GCA_964437155.1 uncultured Chitinophagales bacterium
CGGTCATGAAAGATTTGTGCTTTTACGAAAATCCCCTAATTACTGCTTATTCACTACAGATTGAGAATTATCTGCCATATTCAGAAAATCAATTCACCCCGCCCACTGCGTGTTCGGGCGGGCCCGTCCTTCTGCCGGGCAGGCATTTCCCCCGCCCACTGTGTGTTCGGGCGGACATTTCCCTACCTTTACGGCATGATTATACAGAGCGGGGGCATCCAGTACGATCTTTCAGAACCTATTGATATCAGCATTCCGTTGCATGAAGGAGAGGATCAGGTCAATTGTTATTTTGCGCCTCCCTTCCGGACGCAGGCAGTTGTTGCCGGTGATTTTATTGGAGACATAAAACGAGGCGGATTACTGAATTATAAGAATGTATTCCTCAATCCGCATGGAAACGGAACGCATACCGAATGCCTTGCGCATATTGCAGATATTGACCTGACGATCAATAAAGCATTGAAGGATTTTCATTTTTCCGCGCAGCTCGTAACGGTAGGTCCGCAGAAAACTGATACCGGTGATCTGGTGATCACTGCGGCGCAACTGGAGGATAAGGTAATTCCGCCGGTGGATGCGGTTATCATCCGCACGATGCCAAATCCCGGGGATAAAAAAACGCGGAATTATAATAAGACCAATCCGCCGTATCTCCACCACGAAGCTGCTGCCTGGCTGCGGAAAAAAAATGTCCTCCATCTCTTAATCGACCTTCCATCGGTTGACCGTGAGGAAGACGGCGGACGGCTGCTGGCTCACCGCGCTTTCTGGCATTGGCCGGAGGACCCGCGCCGGGATGCAACGATCACGGAGCTCATTTATGTTCCGAATACCGTTGAGGACGGCTTCTATCTGCTCAATATGCAGATCGCGGGACTGGAGATGGATGCAACACCTTCGAAGCCCGTATTATACAGGCGCATCAACCTCTGAAAGCCATAACCAAACTTCCATTTTATTTATTGTAATCCGGCAGTTTTCGCGGGCTAAAAAAACTATCTTTGCCCTCCGTCAAATTAATGTATGAAAAAAATACTTTTTACTTTCTCCCTCATCCTCACCATTGTTAGCATTGGCAACACACAGATCACAATAGCTGCTGCGCGTGTAACAGCACTCGGCACCAGTGTCACCGTAAAAGGGCTCGCATTAAACGGCTCCGAATTAGGTGATGTCCGCTATATTCAGGATAATACCGGCTCCATTGCAGTGTATGCTTCCACTTTGCTGGATGGTGTGCAGCGCGGTGACACTATTCTTGTTACAGGACCTCTTGCTAATTATAATTCCCTGCTTGAAATTTCTCCCGCAAGCAGTGTCACTGTCATCAATACCGGCAATCCGTTACCTGCTCCCACAGATATAACCTGTGTTTCAGGATTTGTGGAAGGATTTGAGGCTAAATTGGTTCGCGTGAGCGATGCAACATTTACAGATGCGGGTACTTTTTCCACTGCAGGTTCCGGAACGAATTACGATGTAACAGATGCAGCAGGGACAGCACAGGTACGAGTTGTAACCACCACAAATATTGATGGCACACCCATTCCAACAGATCCGGTTTCCATCACCGGAATTATGAGTCAGTATGCACCCGGCGGAACAGGCGGTTATCAGTTATTACCGCGTGACCTTACGGATATTTCCACCGGGGGAAATCCGCCGCTTATTTCTACGCCGTTAACGCAAACAGACATTACAACATCCTCCTTCACCGTGCATTTTAATACGATCAACGACGGAAATACAATTATTTATTACGGACTCACCACAGCGCTCGGATCATCAGCGAATGATGCAACAATGACAACCACGCATGCATTGAATCTCACCGGTTTAACGGCGGGAACAGTTTATTATGTGCAGGGTGCAAGTGTGAGTGTGACGAACGATACTTCTTTTTCGGCGATCACGGCAATGGCAACGGCAAGTAATTCCACCGGACAAATTAAAGTATGGTTTAATAATACGGTAGACAACAGTGTTTCGACAGGAACAAATGCTGTTTTTGTAAACGGGACCATGGATGATACGCTGATCTATTTTATGGATCACGCGAAATACACGATGGATATCAGCATTTATAATATTGACAATGTAAATAATATCATTTCTGCGATCAACGATGCGTATGCGCGCGGAGTTGCGGTGCGTGTAATCTGCGACAGTGGTGTGGATGATGTAAATTATAACCTCATCAATGTTGGCGCCGGCAATAAGAAAAAATCACCGCCCGATGGCAGTACCAATGCAGCGGGTGCATTGTATGGTATAGACCATAATAAATTCATGATCGTGGATGCAACCTCCACCGATCCGAATGACCAGTGGGTTGTTACCGGTTCGATGAATTATACCGATGAACAGGTGAAACTCGACAAGCAGAATGTTGTTGCGATTCAGGATCAGAGTCTTGCAAAAGCATATAAAATTGAATTCGATGAAATGTTCAGCGGAAAATTCGGTCCGGATAAAAGCAATAATACACCACATGAATTCATGATTAACGGAAAACGGGTTGAATTATATTTCTCACCCAGTGATGATACGGAGACACATTTGATAGATAAAGTGAATTCCGCGAATTACGATATGTACTTCTCGGTATTTTCCTTTACGCGTTACGGCATTTCCTATGCGATCCAGGATGCGGTGGAAGACAGGTTTGTTTTTGCAGGCGGAATTTATGATCAGACAGATGCTGCTGATTCAACAGCGGTAAATATCTGTGCAGATGCCATGGGAGATAAATTCTTTAATTACTCCGGCAGCAATTTGCTGCATCATAAATATCTGATCGTTGATCCGAATTGCCCGCAGTCTGATCCCTTGATCTGGACGGGTTCCCATAACTGGAGCACCAGTGCCAATTCCCGCAACGATGAAAACTCGATCGTGATACATGATTCCACGATCGCCAATATTTTTTACCAGGAATTCAACCAGCGCTACAAAGATGAAGGTGCAACGGAATTTATGACGGAGAAGTGTGATTTTGTAGGAATTGGAGATCAGGTTCTCACGCAAGGAATCCGTTTATATCCGAATCCGGCGGGGAATTATGTGGTTGTAGAAATAAGCCCGGAAAGTAAAGTTGAAACCATACGCGTTTATTCACTTGATGGAAAAATGGTAAGACAACAAACCGCTGTTCAGACCATGAACACTATTGATCTTTCGGGATTGGGTAGCGGAATTTATTTTGTAAGGGCAGAAAACGTAAGTGGAAACGGGGAGATGAAAAAACTGATCATTACGAAATGACATGGAAAGAAGCAAGCTTATTCTGCCGTTTTTTAAAGCTCTTTTCACAAACCCGGGTGTAATTCTTAAATCATTATACCATGGGATGACAGTATATGATCGTAAAAATTTTGTCGTTAAGAAATACGGTTTAATGAACGGGCTTCCTGAAATTGATATAACTGATCTTTTTAGCAATTTTAGTGAAACAGTATATCCTTTCTCACATCTTTATGGAACATCACTTCCCATCGATCTCGCAATTATAAAAAAACTTGCAGCTCAATATTCGGATTGCGAATATCTTGAAATTGGTTCATGGAGGGGTGAAAGCCTTGCAAATTTATCTCCCGTATGCAAAAGATGTGTTTCTATCAGCTTATCAGATGATATGATGAGAAACGCAGGGATGAGTGAGAAAATGATAAGTATGCAGCGATTCTATTCCAGGGATCTGAAAAATGTGGAGCATATCGGTGCTGATTCCACTAAATTTGATTATACAAACATTGGCAAATTTGATGTCATATTTGTAGATGGCGATCATAGATTTGAAGCTGTTAAAAGCGATACGCAAAATGTATTCAAATTATTGAAGGATGAAAATTCAATAATTATCTGGCACGATTACACAGAACATTACGAATTAATAGACTGGGAAGTCTTTGCCGGCATTTTAGAAGGTACCCCTAAATCGGAGCTGCAAAACATATATCATATTAAAAATTCTTTATGTGCAATTTATACTAAGAAAAAATTGCCTACTACGCAACGGGATTTCCCAATAAAACCAGATAAGTTCTTCAAGGTCTCTATCGAACTTACCAAAGGTCAGTGAACAGCAGCTTGTTCAATCAATTGCACAAGCTTTAAACGTACAGACTTAGGAAAAGCATCAATAATATGTTGCCTTGCAGCGATTCCGAGAGACCGTGTGTCAGCCTTAAGCGCAACTTCAATGAGATTATAAAGTTTATCCTTATTTCTTTCATACAGAATAAATCCATTGGTTCCGACTATTTGTGGCATTGCCCCAACGTTTGATACGATTGGAACACATTCGCACAACATAGCCTCGCAGGGCGCACTTGGGAATCCCTCCATAATTGACAGTTGCAGGTAAAATTCGTGGGAAGAATATAATTCACTTATTTGGTCATATTGTACAAATGGCATTACGGTAATGTTAACCGGCAGAGTTGGCAGTGTAATATCCTGCGTCATGCCAACAATCGTAAATGTGCAATCGGGAAATCGAACAGCAAGTTCAATAATAAGGTCAATACCTTTCCGAAAGTAATTGGCTTTACTCATTTGAGCCATCGTGAGAAAACTACCTGGTTTCTTTTCTGATGTCCTTCTGAATTTATCAGGATCATAACCGATTGGAATTATTGTGCATTTTGATGGCTGGGCCTTACAAAAGTGCACAAAGCCCTGTCTTTTATAATCCGTGTTGTAATAAGTACTCTCAAAATCAATCAGGTTTGCTGA
>CAYTFT010000239.1:0-4734 GCA_964437155.1 uncultured Chitinophagales bacterium
TATTGCTCATTGGGTATCGGGTATCGGGTATCAGGTATCGGGTATCAGGTATCGGGATATATTAACGGATTAAAACAGGATCAATTCATTTACGAAATTAATTAACACATAAATATTTTATTATTCACCCCGCCCACTGCGTATTCGGGCAGGCATTCACCCTTCACCAAATGAGCAATATCATCAACATTTTCGCAAGACAAATTCTCGATTCAAGAGGTAATCCTACGATCGAAGCAGAAGTAACTACTGAATTCGGGGCTGTGGGCCGCGCTGCTGTTCCTTCGGGTGCGAGCACCGGCGTGCATGAGGCAGTGGAATTGCGTGACGAAGATCCTGATCAGTATCTCGGAAAAGGAGTTCTGCGTGCAGTGGAAAATGTAAATGATATTATCGCAAATGAGCTGGAAGGGCATGATGTGGAGGACCAGAATTATCTCGATCAGGTAATGATCGAACTTGATGGCACGTCTAATAAATCCAAATTGGGTGCGAATGCAATTCTTGCTGTTTCACTCGCAAGTGCAAAAGCTGCTGCGGCAGAATTGGGTGTTCCGTTATACAGATATATCGGCGGTGTAAATGCAAATACATTGCCGCTGCCGCTGATGAATATTTTAAATGGCGGGGCACATGCAGATAATAAGATAGATTTCCAGGAATTTATGATCGTGCCTGTCGGCGGAGATAATTTTGCCGACGCATTACGCATGGGGGTGGAAGTATTTCATCATCTTAAAAAGATATTAAAGAATAAAGGATATTCTACCAACGTTGGCGATGAAGGCGGTTATGCTCCGAATATTCAGACAAATGAGGAGGCGATCGAAACAGTTTTAACTGCCATTGAAAGTGCGGGATATATTCCGGGAGAAGATATTATGATCGCAATGGATGCGGCGGTGAGTGAGTTATATGACAGTGAAAGTAAAATGTACATCTTCAAAAAATCAGATGGCCGCAAGCTGACTGCCGAAGAAATGGTGGATTACTGGGTGAACTGGTGCAAGAAATATCCCATCGTGAGTATTGAAGATGGCTGCGCAGAAGATGACTGGGCCGGATGGAAACATATGACCGAGCGTCTCGGGAATAAAATTCAACTCGTTGGTGACGATCTGTTCGTTACGAATGTGAAAAGATTAGGAAAAGGGATAAAAGAAAATATTGCCAATTCAATTCTGGTGAAGGTGAATCAGATCGGCACGCTTACCGAAACGATAAATGCCGTGGATATGGCGCACAGGGCGCGTTATTCGTCAGTTATGAGTCACCGCAGCGGTGAAACGGAGGATACTACCATTGCCGATCTGGCTGTTGCATTGAATTGCGGACAGATAAAAACGGGTTCTGCGAGCCGGAGCGACAGAATTGCAAAGTATAATCAGTTGCTCAGAATTGAGGAGGAGCTGGGTGCAAGCGCCAACTGGCCGGGAAACATCTTCATCCGGTCATAACCGGACATGCATAATGTGCAGGCTGCCTGTATGCCGCCTGTTTTTTTTTCTGCACAATACACATGCAGGTCTTTACTAAATCCGTTCAGGTACTCCAACCGTTAAGTACCTTTGGTAAAGCAATCATGAAAAAGCCTTCGATTTTTAAACGCATCCGCAGCGTGAGCCTTCCGGCTGTATTGCTGAATAAATATGTCTTTACACTTTTTGTTTTCGCCGTATGGATGACCTTCTTTGACGAAAATAATTTTGTGCATCAGTACAAACGACTGCGGGAATTAAATGAAGCAAAAAGAAAAATGGCGTATTACGTGAATGAAACACGGACCGCAGAAAAGCAACTCCATCTCCTGCTCACAGACCAGGGTACACTCGAAAAATTTGCTCGGGAAAAATACCTGATGAAAAAACCGGATGAGGATGTGTTTGTAATTGTAGATTAATTAGCCATGCGGATAATTCAATCTCTCATCTCTCATTTCTCATTACTCATCCTCAATATCCTCCGTTGAACTTTCTTACAAACCACTCAATTGCCAGCAGGCCGAGCAGCACAAAAAATATCCATTTCAAATTTATAACCGATTGCGTTTTAATGATCTCATGTAGGACGGGTTTCGCGGCAGAATGTTCTTTGATCATTTTTTCCAATGCACTTGTCTGTTCCGGGTAGACCATTTTTCCGCCGCTTTGCACGGCAAGCTGATTTAATAACGCATGATTGGCTGTTGCGTTTAATGTTTCCAGGCGAACAGGTGAAATACTGAATGCGCCTTTATCGGTAAATTCTTTTCCGTTATAACTCACGCGCGCATCAAAAGTATAATTGCCGGCCGGGAAAAACCCTGCATTTAATGTATACCGTTTTCCGGATTTAGAAAATTGAAACGGAAAATCCCTGCCGTCTTCATTTGTTATGCTGATGGTGGCATCCGGACCATTGATAAGCTCGTAGCTTTCATTATATAATTCTGCATCAAACAGTATCTGTTCGTTTTCATTCAGAACATTTTTTGCCTGCGTAACACGAAATTGTTTCTTGTCATTTTTTACTGCAAGGTATTGAATGGACTTACTGATGAGTTCATCGCTCGCCGCGTGGTCACTGTTGAGCACATAATCATATAATCGCCATTTCCAGAAATTCTCTGCGCATAAAATACCGGTTTTTTCTCCGCCGGGCAAACTGAAAACAAGCACAGGATTTTTTGTATTTACCGAACCGATCTTCTGATACAAAGCGGCCTGTGAGGCAGGCGAAACACTGTATTGTCCGAATGGCGCACTCAATGCCGGTAATTTCGGATAAATCCCAAGCGACCTTTCCTCCGTTACAAATAAATTAAACCCGGGATCCGTGGTTGCAGTAACCTCATTCGCCGATTGTCCCCCTGCCGTGATCTTCAACAGACTTTGTGCACTGTTGAATGCCGGCAGTGCGGTCTGACTCCCCAATACAAATAATACCGGTATATGTCTGGTATTTATTTCATTCAATAATCCGGAAATCGTATACGTAAGCGACGGCAGCTGATGCAGAATTATCAGGTCGTAACCGGCGGCCGATCCTTTGAATTCATTTGCGAGCAGCACATCCACCTGATAATTCTGATTGCTTTCAATTGCCTGTTCCAGCGCGTTCACATCCGGATGCGGTGAATTGGCAAGCAGCAGCACTTTCTGCCGGGCATCGAGTACTTCAATATAAATGTCTTCAATATTATTATCGGTGGTCGACTCGCCTTCAATCTTCGAAACGCGAACCTGATAATGCTGTATACCCGGTGCATCAGCCGTTATTTCCCAGGTGTATGTCGCACTGAAATTATCTTCGCCGACAGAAATATTTTTTTCGCCGATACTCTTTTTTTCGCCTTTCGAAATTTCTGTAACCGCAATTCTGGTATCGGCACCCTTGCAGAATTCAGCTTCCACATCCGCAGCAATTGTAAATTTATCCTTCAGGTAAACAATATTATTGTGGAGCGTCCTTGCTATGCGGATATCTTTTTTCGGAACCGTATCGCCCAAAGCCACCGTATATACAGGAGCGCCAAGATCGGATTTTACATATACAGGATTGCTGCCTGTATTATAAATTCCATCAGAGATCAAAACAATACCACCAACATTCAGATTTGTATATAAATTATTTAACTCGGCAAGCGCTGAAGAGATATCCGTATTCTTTTCATCGAAATGCAGCTCTCCGGTATTTTCTTTCAGGGACTCACCGAAGGTATACATCCGGACATCAAATTCATTTTTCAGATCTTTTATTAATGCTGCACGCATTTCTGCAGATTTTAAACTATCGCCCTTTTGTGCAAGTATACTGGCAGAATTATCCATTGCCAGCACCAGAACAGGTTTCTCTGTCTCGTTGAATTTGGATTTAAGAAACGGATTGAGCAATAAAAAAGCGAGCACGGCAACTGCTGCGGCACGCAGTGCACCTAATGCAATTTGTCCGCGCATATCTGCAATGGCAGAAGTGATCTTTTTTTCACGGAAATATAACCCGAGGGCATATACGATCCCGCACAGCAGACATAATAACCAAAACCAGGAAGGGTAATCTGTAAAAACCTGTAGATGCATTCCGTTGCGAATATACAATGAGTGAACGACAGAGTTGAAGCGTTTGTGATGCCGCCCTGATGTTAAAAATAGTTATCAGTTAGCGGATCGATATTAATTTCTTAAAAATCCCCGATTGCCGCCGGCAACGAAACGATACCACCCGTGCTTTGCACCCAAGATGAACAAATTTCATCTTTCATCTTTCATTTTTCATTTCTCATCTCAGGTATGCAGCGCTCCGCAAACACTCACAACCTGTCCGGTTACATAGCTGCTCATATCACTGGCGAGAAATAATGCGACATCAGCAACTTCCTCCGACCTTCCGAATCTTCCAAGCGGAATGGATTTGAAATAAGTTTGTTTCAGGTCTTCAGGCAGTTCACCGGTCATATCTGTTTCAATAAATCCCGGAGCGATCGCATTGCAGCGAATATTACGTGAACCCAGTTCTTTGGCAATGGATTTTGTGAATCCGATGATGCCCGCCTTCGATGCCGAATAATTTGTTTGCCCGGCCTGTCCTATGATGCCGACTATGGAAGATAAGTTTATGATGGATCCCTTTCTTGCTTTCATCATCGGTTTAATGGCAAATTTTGTGATATTGAAAACAGATTTCAGATTGATATCGATCACATCATCCCAATCCTGTTCACTCATACGGAGCATTAAATTATCCCTGGTGATACCT
>CAYTFT010000240.1:0-4722 GCA_964437155.1 uncultured Chitinophagales bacterium
CCTTGATACATGGCAACAGGCCCCGATCGATAATTACAGCACCCGTGTTGTGGGTGTCACAAACGATTATACTAAAACTGCAGGCAGTGATGTGGTGGTTATTACATCGGGACTTCCGCGCAAGCCCGGTATGAGCCGCGACGACCTTATCAGTGTAAATGCCGGTATTGTTAAATCGGTAACTGAGCAGGTTATAAAATATTCTCCTGATGCAATAATTATAATTGTTTCGAATCCGCTGGATGTTATGACCTACTGCGCTTATCTGACAGCGAAGATCGATTCTTCAAAGGTATTCGGGATGGCAGGAATTCTTGATACAGCACGTTACCGCGCCTTTCTGGCAGAAGCACTGGATGTTTCGCCAAAGGATATTCAGGCTGTTCTTATGGGTGGCCACGGTGATACGATGGTTCCTCTCCCCCGCTATACAACAGTTTCGGGTATTCCGGTAACAGAAATGATCGACACGGATAAACTGAATGCCATCGTGCAGAGGACCAAAGTGGGAGGCGGTGAGATCGTTAATCTCCTCGGCACCTCTGCATGGTATGCTCCGGGCGCTGCAGCAGCACAGATGGTAGAAGCCATTATCAAAAATGAAAAAAGGATATTCCCATGCTGTGCGATGCTGAAGGGAGAATACGGGATTCATGATATATACCTCGGCGTTCCGGTAAAACTCGGACGCAACGGTATCGAGGAAATCATAGAGCTAAAGCTGAATGCAGATGAAATGACATTATTGAATGATTCAGCCAAAGCTGTAAAGGAAGTGATGAGCGTACTCGACCGGATGAATCAGGGTGCATAAGCCGGTTTCGGTGGTCATCGAATATTCAGAAGAGGTGCAGGTCACCTCTTTTTTATTTCGTGAAGGACCCGGGGCCCGTAATAGTTGTATTGAATTATTCAGGGTTTGATTTTTGTGAATATATTGCACCGGAAAAATCAATGCTGATTAAACTCCATATTAAAAGAATTCCTCCGAATGGATTTCATGTCTTTATCAAAGGCAGGATCAAAGGAGTACCTGTGGATTTTCTTATTGATACAGGAGCTTCAAAAAGCCTGGTGGACAAATCATTTGCGCAAAAACATTTTCCGCACCTGCGGATTAAACAAACCACGCATCAAACCACCGGTTTAGGTGCAAGTATTGAAAACAGCGAATTTGCTAAAATGGACAGAATTAACCTCGGTAATTTTCATCTGAAACCCGCTGAACTGGCATTACTGGATCTCTCAGTGATCAATACAGCATACGCAGAAGCCGGATTAAAACCGGTATATGCGATACTTGGCGGTGATCTGCTAAAAAAATATCATGCAATAATAGATTATCACCGCAGAGTAATTGATCTTTCGATTTAAAAAGAAATATAATATAAAACAGACGTAAACCGGATGCGCAATAAAATTATTTTTTCTGCCCTTTTCTTACTGCTGAGTTTTTCGCTGCATGCGCAGAAAACAATTAAGGAGCAGGTAATTCCACTCATTCAATCCAATCAGCTGAAAAAAGCCGAGAAAGTGCTGGACAGCATCCTTACAATTGATCCGAAAGCCGTAGATGCCTGGATGCTGAAAGGGAATCTGCAATATTTCAAATACAACAATACAGTGAATATGCTCGCTGTAACACCCAACTACGATGAATCCATCTATAATGCATCAATCGGAGAAATATCTTCCTACAAAGAAGTAATACCCGCATCTGTTGCCGATTCCTGTATTTATTATTTTCAGAAAGCCATTTCACTCGATGAAAAAAGAAGTGATATTTATGCAGGTATCTGCTATGTGCTGTCGATCTCTTTTCAGACTGACAAGCTCATTCAATATTTACCCGTGCTGATCAGTCACTCCAATATGACTGCGAGAAATATTTCAGATTATGCATATAATATGATCGACCGCGACAGTCTTAGAGCCGGACTGCGTGTTTTCGATTCTATTTGTGCAATGTTTCCGGAGGATGGCAATATTGTCAGCGATATGGCGGCAGTGTATTATACCCATGGCGACATTGAAAATGCAAAGGCAAAAGTGGTCACTTCCCTCACAAAAAAAAGAGCGGATGAATTAACCTGGGGAAATGCATTCTTTTTATATGGCGTAACAGAGGAATATAAAAAAGCAGCCTATGCCATTAAAGTGCAGAGTGATCTTCGTGAGAGTAATGATTTTTTGCTTTACGAAGGATTGTCAGAAATGTACGTTAAGGATCCGCAATGGAAAGAAAAACTCAATACGTTTACCGGGAACACGGATAAACCCGGCAAACTCGAAAGTTTTGCTTTGTTTCTGATGAATGATTCATTGAAAGATGTTCCGGCTACTTACGACACAATTCGGGCAAAAGGATTACACGACGGATATAATATGATCGTATATCACCATCTTTATAATTTGTATCCGAATTCTTTTTATGCAGCATTAAATTATGCGGAGGCCCTCACCCACTCTTTCCGGTATGCAGATGCAGAGAAAGTATATGCTAAAATCAAAACTGTCCCTGCAGATTCCTCTGCAGCAGAAGCATTTCATTTTTATTACGCGTGGACATTATATAAAACCGGTAATCCGGATAAGGCAAATGTCCACTGGCAACCGCTCACCGGTTCACATAATTTCTATTATAAAAGCGCCGCCTGCTATTTTCTGGCAAAGTATTACCGGGATAAGGGAGATAAAAAGAATGCAAAAAAATACTGCGAAATGGTATCCAAACAGGCGTCGGAATCCAAATACGCAGGATTTTGTGATGATATGCTTGCAAGATTATTCTGACCTTCTGATCGGTTACAGAACAATCAGTTTACTATTGCCTGCAGAAGTGGAATTGCCAACCCGAATAATATAACACCCTGCTGAAAGTCCCAGTGTTTCGGGCCGGAAAATATATTCATGACTTCCGGCATTTTGCATACCCTGTTTTGTATCCGAGACAATATTTCCTGCAAGGTCAGTTATCGTTATTGAAATATCCGACTGATTTTTAAGGCTGTAATACACAATTGCTTCTTCAGATACATACACAGGATTGGGTTGCAGCTGCATAGAAATTTCTCCTTCCTGTAAAGGCGTGCTCATCACACCGGTTGTGAAATTAAAATCGTCAATAAAAATATTATTCACGTACCAGTTGTAATTAAATTCGAATTTGAATTTCACATTGGATGTCTTGGCGCCTTCCGGTAAATTAACAATAGCAGATGCCCACTGGTCGGGATACTGCGGAAAAAAATCAGAGCTGCCCCCGTAAGAAGTAATGAGATCTGTGCCGGTGATCTTTGTAAAATAAATCCACGATTCTCCGCAATTCGTGCTGTAATATAATTTAAGCGACATCGTATAATCATCTTCTGTTGCAGCGTCTGATGTCGTACTATATTTAAAGAAGAGATTATCAGTCAGTCCGAGCGAAAGATCAAAAGAAGGTGAGATCACAACATCCGTTTCAAGATCCGGTCCATTCCGGCTATTCAGCCAGATACATCCTGTATTCCAGTATCCGTTTCCTGAGCGCCATTTCCATGCATAATCATCCGGATATTTATTGTAAAATATCCAGTTTGCATTAACCTCTGTTGCATCATTAAAATTTTCAAAATAGGAAGCATCGAGAACAGGGTTTGCCGGTGATATATAAATGTATTCATCCACCGATTTTACAGTGCTTCCGTTTGCATTAGAAACGGTGAGTGTTGTTTTATGCCATCCTTCTGTTGCATACGTTACAACAGGATTTTCCTCTGTAGAAGTAGCCGGTGATCCACCTTCAAATTCCCATGTCCGCGAAACAACATCCGCATTGAAGCTGACATCATAATAGGTTACAGAACTGCCAGCACAGATAAGTCTTTTAGATGCATAGAAATCTGCTTTGGGAACACATCCTGAAGCGACATACCCGTCGTTTGTACCGGTAAGTGCAAGATTTTCATCGGTCCACAACATATTGCGTAAAGCGTCTTCACTTTCCAGTGCAGCATACATTCTTGCTTTTTGTCCTTCTGTGAACATGGTTGAACAATAAGAATATTCCATATGATTCTGCACATTATCAATCGCTCCCCCGCAGGTATTTCCATAAATATTACAGGTGGTCCATCCTTCGGTCATCGGTGTATCGGGCACCTGATCGTCGCCGCAGGCAACGCCCGGATCGTTGGTATTTCCCCAAACATGCTGGAGGTTAAGATAATGCCCGATCTCATGCGAAAGCACGTGTGCACTATAGGCCCCGGCTGTTCCAATTGTTCCGACATAATTATACAAACAGATAATTCCGTCGACAGTGTACATAAGCCCCGCAATACTGGTTGGATAATATGCATAGGCAGCAGCTCCGCCCGATAATGTTTTCGTTACCCAGATATTGAGATAATGACCCGACTGCCATCCGCCCAGTTTAGCAGGATCGCTGCCGGCGTATGTGCGTAACGAGGGAATTCTGTCTATTCCGTTAGTGCATCCGCCGCTCAGTTCCCGCTGTGCCAGCCGGAATTCGATATTACAATCAGCAACAAGGTCTGTATATTCAGAAATTGTTGCACCAACATCAGCATTTGTACCGCTGTAATCAGCATTGATATGTGCGATCGCATCATATACCTGCTCATCACTAATATTTTCTGCACCATAATCATGAATGATATGAAATACTACGGGAATAATAATTTTATCATCCTCGAGTTTCATATCAATTTGCGGATG
>CAYTFT010000241.1:0-4692 GCA_964437155.1 uncultured Chitinophagales bacterium
GATCCCAGTGCTCGTCCCCGCCCTCTTCGAGCTCCTGCTGGTAGCGGGCCACGGAAAATGTGATATCTCTGTCTCGCATTTTTTTTCCAATACGTATGCGAGTGGTGATTTTCATTTTAAAAGTTATTTCAGAAAGGAGCCCCTGCATTTTACCGCTGCGAATAAGCCGGATTATCTGAGCACTTGTTTTTACCTGCTGAGTTATTTACAGGAGTATATTGATTATCATCCCGACAAGTACGGAAGGTTTCCGTTTGAGTCGGGTTTGCAATATCATTTTAATTGTGCCGGCGAAAATCTTGTGGCCAAATATTTTGATGCACTGTATCTTACAATTCCGAAATTGCAGGAACGCGTTAAAAAAAAGGTGCATCCGACCGGTTTTTTTCTTACGCATGATATTGATTCCGTATATGGTGCATTGGGCGATCACTTCAGCTATTTATTAAAGCGCGGAAGAATAGGTATCTTATTGCAAATGATATGGAATCATTATTTAGCTACGCCCGATTATCTGTTGCTCGACAAGATCCTGCAGATCGAAAATGCGTATGATGTGCGGTCAACTTTTTTCTGGATCGTAAATCACGGCCGCGGCAACCGCAAAATTGAAAATGCGGATTATGTGATGAGCGATCCGAAAGTGGTTGCGGCAATGGACAGGATCAGCAAAAACAAATCGGTAAATGCTTTGCATAAAAGTGTTTCAAAAGATACCTATGCCACGGAACTGAAGAAAGGTGGTTTATCCATGTCGCCGGTGAACCGCAATCATTATCTGCTCGCCGAATTACCGGATACATTTGATGCGCTGGAAAGGGACGAGATCCAAATGGATTCGACAATGGGATTTGCCGGCGCCATCGGTTTCAGAAATAATTTCGGTCTGCCTGTAAGACCATTTAATGTAAAGGAAAAACGTGCTTATCGTTTTATTGAAGTGCCATTAACGATCATGGATTCCACGCTGAAATATTATCTGGGGCAGGACAGCCAGATGGCGCGAAAAACTATTTTTGAATTTATGGAGCGCAACCGCGAAAATTCGCTCATCACCATTCTCTGGCATAACAATTATTTCTTCGACAGAATGGATACCGGCTGGCTGCAATTGTATAAGGATATCTTACTGTATATCCGGGAGAACAAAATGGAGGTTGTAACGCCACGAGATATTTTGATCCGGTATTAAAAAATACGTTTGCGGTTAATAAATCCGCTTACACATCTTTTATTCGGCCAAAGTGTCAAATTCTGTTTTATCCGTTACCGCCATCCTTCCATGCTTTTACAATGAGTCCGGTGCCGGTTGCATGTTTTGTGTCGCGGTCGAGCCAGTTCAATAAAAGGCAGAATGGAAAAGTGATGAGGTAATAAAATGGCAGGAGGATGAAAAATAATTTTGTTACGTTCAGCATCTGCATCGGATATTTCATGGAGAACCGCCAGGAGATCTTTCCCGGCGTGCCGTAGGCATAGCGCGCTTCTATCCGGTTGAAGCCTGCGGTGCGCAGTTTATCCTGAATGTCGTTGATATTATAGCCGTCGCGCACATGTTCTTCAATAAAGGAGCTTGCATCGTCGTCGTGAACATCACTTCCACCCTGATCAGAAGGTGTGGAAATAAGCAGCATGCCACCGGGTGTGAGCGATGCATTGAAATTTTTGAAAACATCGACATCTTCCAAAACATGTTCCATCACATCCACGCAAACGATGAGGTCAAAATTATTTTCGCGCCTGAATTTTGTCAGGTCCTGCACTTCAAAATGGATCTGATTGCGACCTATCTTTTTAAAGAATGCATTGCAGTCGGCGATCTGTTCTTCTTTTACATCCACGCCCAGAAATTTCCAGGTTTTACTCATGCCGCTCAGATAGTAGGAATATTGTCCGAACCCGGAACCCGCATCCAGGATCGACAAATTATTTCCTGTTTTCCCCGACTTCCATTTGCGTAATTCCTTATGAATATGCCAGGTGCGCAACAGCAGCAGGTCCAGCAATTTATAAAAAACGATCCGCAGAAAGGGCGTTTTATTAAATACGCTGCCGAGGCTTCTTTTAACCGGGTCGTACTGCATTAAGGTTGTTTAATTTCTTCTGATGAAATAGCGCCCGCTGATTTTCGGTATGTCATAAAAAATCCGGCGGCAACAAGCAGTAAAATAAAGGAGGAAGCGATGGATGAAACTTTTTTTCCGGTATAAAACGAATTCGGTTCAAATTTAAATACGATCTCGTGTTCTCCTTTCGGCACCCATAATCCTCTTAAAAGATAATTCGCCCTGAAATGGTCGACGTATTTTCCGTCGATATATGCCTTCCAGTCCTGATTGCCGCGATACCATATTTCGGAGAAAATAGCAGCACCGTCATTTGCATTCACGGAGCTGTAAACCATTTCATCGGGAGAATATTTTTTTAATACAATGGAGGCTGTGGAATCTTTTGTTAACTGCTGCTGTGGTATCTGTGATTTGAATTCGGTATGCACCAATGCTTTATGTCCAGGATCGAGGCCGGCGAGGCCGTTGTATTCTTCGTCCGGTGTTTGCACCATCTGCACCGAATCAACGAACCATGCATTTCCAAGCGCCATCGGGTTGCGATCCACAGCCATTTTATTTCCGCGGTTACTGATAAAATATTTTGCATTGAGCATGTTTACTACGCCCATATTGCCTTTATTCAGATAATCGATGATATCCTGATACCGCTGCAGTTTTGCGCCGTGATACCCGCCTATGCTTTTATAATAGTAAGATGTTGATCCGTCTTTGTCGACATCGGGAATGGTGTTGAATACTCTGTAATCGGGATCCTTATCATTAATAACGGGATTAGACTGGCGGAATCTTTTTTCGTAATAATCGGATTCAACAAAATTATTCTTGCCGATATAATTGGAGTCAACGATCAGCAGATCCAATACCGGCAAAAAGCATAACACGGCAACAGCGATCTTTTTGTTGAAAGTTTTTTTCAGAAAAAGATATAAGGTCAATGCGGATAAACCGATGAAGAAAACAGTAAGTAAAACATCGCTGCGGATCATGGATGCACGAGCATCTTTTATCAGTTCGAAAAATGCCACCGACTGCGGGTCATGTACCTGCGCGAGATAGGCGCTTTCCGCAGGACTCAGCAAATCGAACAGCGAAGAGGAAAGCAACATCAGAATAAGACTCACACTGCCCACGATAACAGAGGTCCACTTCAATGCATATCGTTTTTTCGCATCATCAATTCCGTTGTCGGATGACAAAAACCGGTCGGTAATATAAAATGCCAGAATCGGTATGGTCAGACAAAGCATTGTCATTGCCATAGACACCGTTCTGAATTTATTATACATCGGAAAATGATCGAACATGAAATTGTTGAATGCCGGAAAATTTTTCCCCCAGCCAAGAAATAAAGAAAGAATGGTTGCAGCGATCAGCCACCATTTTGTTCTATTATCTGCAAGAAAAGCCCCCAGTAAAAATAAAAAGCAGAGAATGGAACCTACATAAATAGGTCCGCTTGTGAACGGCATATCTCCCCAGTATTTTGTCGCCTGTCCGGAATACCGCAACAACTCCTGCGCTTTTTTCGGATCCTGTTGATTTACCGATTGCAGATAGCTCAGGATCGGGCCTTCCGTCATTTCACCTTTTTTGTCCTGGAGAAATGAATGTCCGCTTCCGCCGCCTGCAAAATCAGGATACATAATACTGAACGATTCGGCAACACCTGAACTCCATCCGAAGGCATAATCACGATCGAGTCCGCTGGTCTGGTTCACATCCGGTTTGGTGATGATACTTCCGCCGCGAATTGTTTCTTTACTGTATTCGTAGGTCGTCCAGAGTTTCGTCGTATTGGCAGAAACTGCCAGCACAACAGACAGTATAATTACCGCAGCAGTTTTGAAAAATGCGGGTAATTTTTTTTCGCGGAATGCGATAATACATTCAGAGATCATCCAGCAGGCGATGATGAGAAAAGTATAGTAAGTAATTTGCGGATGGTTTGCGGTGATCTGACAGGTGATGCCAAACAATGTAAGTGTTGCCCCCAGCCAGAACCGTTGCTGTAATAAATAATTGATGCCTGCCATGATGAATGGTAATAATGCAAGTGCATTCACCTTTGTATTATGGCCGGCTTCCATAAATGTGATGAGATATGTGCCGAGTGCATAACATAAAGCGCCGGATATGGAAAGAAAATAATTGATCCTGAAACTTCGGAGTAAAACAAAAAAGGCGAGTAATGCGATGAACATATAATTTGCCGGCCGCGGCAGCATTAATCCGAGATATTTATTTACCGTTTCAAACACATTACCGTTGTCGGGGAGTACTACCTGATACGTGGGCATTCCGCTGAACATCGAATTTGTCCATAAAGCCGGTTTTCCGGATGTATTATAATAATCAACGGCTTCTTTTGATGTACCGATATAATTTACAATATCGCTTTGCATCAGGATCTTACCCTGCAGAAGCGGCATAAAATACAGGCAACTGAAAACCAGAAATACCACGATCGCCGCGAGGAAGGGAAGTATATTTTTTTTACTGTTGATCTGACTCATGTACAGGAAATTTTGAAGCGCTAAAGTTAAGAACTTCGCTTTAATCAGCACGGTCGGTTCACGGGAGATGGATTAAATTTATGCCTTTAAAGAAAAAAAAAAAAAAA
>CAYTFT010000242.1:0-4641 GCA_964437155.1 uncultured Chitinophagales bacterium
AAGGGAAATATCTGGCGGCCATTTCAGCGAATTGCATCATCAGAACGGCAGAGACAGAAAAATTTCCTGCTGCAATTACACCTACATTGTTTTCAAGAGCAAGCTTGTGGATCAGTTCAAAATCCTCTTCACTCAATCCGGATGTACCTATCACCACGGGTATTTTTTCCTGTATCGAACAAATCACATTGCGCCTGACAATTTCGGCATTCGTAAAATCAATTAATATATCAGGATGTTTTCTTAAAGCAAAAACAATATCATCAAATATTTCTGCATCCAGACCTTTTATATTTAATATTTCTCCGAGCTTACAATTATTATAATTTTTTGCCAGTGCACTCACCACTTCCATATCATTAGATTCGTAAATGGCTTTTGCAAGATGGCTGCCCATTTTTCCAGTAGCACCTGCGATGGCGATCTTTGTTTTCATTGTCATGATTTTCCTAAAAATTACGGAGAATTACCGAGCATTAAAATGATATGTATCACCCGCCTGTAACCAGCGAACGCATAGAAATTGAGCCCATCGTATTGGATTCATTAAAAAACCGTGTGGTTTCATTTTTCTCCTGCAAACCCAAGGTATATAAAAGCGGGAGATAATGGTCATTTGTAGGGACAGCGAGCTGCGCAGCTTTGCCCAGTTTCTCATAATGGATGATACTGTCGTGGTCGCCACTCATGATGAACTCTTTTATTTTTGTATCAAATTCAATGGCCCAGTCGTAAGCTGTATCCGCCCATTGCACCATACCCAGATTATGGACGATATTTCCGCTTCCCATTATGAGCACGCCTTTTTTCCGCAGGGATTTTAATTCTGCTGCAAGTGCATAATGAAATTCGGGTTTCTGATAATAATCAATGCTGAGCTGAAAAACCGGAATATCAGCATTCGGGAACATTTTATTCAATACACTCCAGCAGCCGTGATCGAGTCCCCATTCCATATCGATTTCTGCTTTTGTTTTTGTGATGAGTTGCTGGGTTTCACGGGCAATTTCCGGCGCGCCGGGAGCCGGGTACTGCACATCGAATAAGGATTGCGGGAATCCCGAAAAATCGTGAATGGTTTCTGGTTTTTCGATGGCGGCCACCCTTGTGCCGCGCGTAAGCCAATGTGCCGAAACACAAAGGATCGCCTTCGGAACCGGTAATTTTTTACCTTCTTCTGCCCATGTTTTGCTGAAGCTATTATCTTCTATCGCATTCATAGGATTGCCATGACCCACAAATAAAACGGGCATGGTCACATCTTCCTCTTTATTGAATTGTTCCTTAAACTGTTGCAGTTGAATTGCCATAAGTCCAGCCGAACCGGTTTTTAAAAAATTACGCCTGTTCATAATGTGAAATTAAGTCTTTTATTATTTTCTACATTTGTGATATAAGCTTAATACAATGTCACAGAAAAAAGTTTCAGAATCGTTCACCACATTTACAGAAATCGCCATGCCGAACGATACGAATCCGATGGGTAATTTAATGGGTGGAAATCTTTTAAAATGGATGGATATGGCATGCGGGGTTTGCGGAGAACGACATGCAAACAGGCTGGTGGTTACTGCTGCAGTGGATAATGTATCTTTCACACGACCCATTCGTATTGGTGATATTGTTACGGTAACTGCTCAGGTTACCCGCGCATTTACCACCAGCATGGAAATTTATGTGGAAGTGTATAAAGAAAATTTCCGCACGCGCGAAAAGGTCCGCTGTAATGAAGCTTTTTTCACCTTTGTTGCACTGGATGATGACGGAAGGCCGGTCAGCTCGCCGGAGATCGTCCCGGAAACAGATGATGAAAAGCGCAGGTATGTTTCTGCGCTGCGCAGAAGAGAAATGCGGCTGATACTGGCAGGCCGATTAAAACCGGAAGACACAAAAGAACTCAGGCAAATATTTTTACCTGATCAGGATAAATCCTGAGTGAGTAAACGAATACCCTGTTTTTATCAGCAGTTGCAGAAAACACATTTTCCTTTCCGGAAGTTTTGCGATATCGTACAATAAAAAAGGCTGCCACGAATGACAGCCTGATTTATTCAATTATTTTAACCGATCAATACGGCTTGCTTTTCTTTTCCTTTGGTTCGGTTTGTTTGAAATCCTCTTCCTTTACCGCATCTTTTTTACCCAGATACGTCCACACGATCGCCTGCACATATTTGTCAAACACTTTATTCAGATCCTCAAGTTTCGCGTTGTTCACTTCTTCGGTGATTTTGTCCAGTTGTTCCCAGCCACCGGCAAGCTCGGCCATTCCGAGTGCATCAGCCTGATTTGCTGTTGTTTCCAGTGTGAGATAGTAATTGGTAAGAAATTCCTGTTTTTTATCTGTAAGTTCTTCCTGCGAAAATCCTTCTTTTTTGATCTTATTTAATTCATCCACCATCACCTGCATACTTTGTTTGGGATCGGTGGTGGAAATATAAATTACACCGAAGGGATTAGATGTGGCCGATTGCGCATAATATGCTGCCGGAGCATACGACAAACTGCGTTTTGTTCTTAATTCCGTAAAATACCGGTCATATAAAATGGACATCGCAATACGATATGCAATACCTTCATCGGTATTCGGGAATGGTGCACTCATGATCCCGCGAATATAATTTGTAGCAATATCTCTGTCTTCGATGAATTTTTTGGGCTGTGTGATCAGTACGCGTTCATCCTGGGATGCACTGAGGCCATAGGGTAATGCAGCGATCGAAGATTGTATTTTTTTAGTAAGGTCCTCCTGTGTAATATTACCTACCACAACAATAAAGATCCTTTTTTTACCAATGGTTCGCTTGTAATAATTCTCAACGTCTTCCCGTGTAATATTGCCCAGTGATTCGGGTGTTCCGTTTGGTACTTTTGCATAATCTTTTCCTTCAAATGCCACCTGCCGGGAGAGCATGGAAAGATATGTATCCGGATCGGCCATTGACTGCTGCGCATCGGCGATCTGCTGTTCTTTTAATAAATTGAATTCATTTTCGCTGAATGCCGGATGCAAAATTGCATCGCTGAATAAATTCCATGAATTATCCCAAAACATTTTGATACAGGTCATGCTGATCTCACCATAATCCAACGTGGTGCTCGAACCGAAAGAAGTGCCCATTTTTTCAGCGGCAGTTTTAAAATCCACTTTCGATAATGTTGTTGTTCCACCATCGACCATGAGTCCGAGTGTAATATTTTCAATGCCCTGTTTTTCCTTGGTATAATTAGCCGTTCCGCCTTCTATGAACATGCGGACACTTATCACGTCTTTCGGCGCATACTTATGGATCACTTTAATTCCATCCACTGTGAATTCTTTTGTTTCCTGACCGAATGTGCGGCCGGCGGCCAGTGTGATCAGGCCTATCAGTACTATCGATTTCAGATTTTTCATTTGAATGCGTTTTTGGTCAGTTTTATTGTCCTTTAATTTCGAAGCCCATGGATTTGAGATCCACCATATCTTTCATGGCCGGATTAAGTAATAATCCTGTAACGTTCGGTTTACCTGCGATGTATGTTTTTACGTAATGATTAATATCCTCTCTCGTTACTTTTTGAACGTTGCTGACATAGTTTGTATAATAATCAATTGTTGCCGATGCCCACCAGTACGTAACGGTATGTACAAAGCTGCTTGTACTTTCTTTTGCATATGCATCATCAATGGCGAGTAATTTTTTTGCTGTTTCGAGTTGTTCATCCGTAAAATAATCCGGACTTGTCCATTGATTGATATTATCCCAAAGCACTTTATATGCTTCGGCAGTTTTCATCGGATTGGGAACGAGGAAAATATTGATCGGGCCGACGAATTTTGCTGTTTGATAACTTATTTGCACCTGATAGGCCAAACCAGTTTCTACCAGGTCCTTCTGCAGTTTACTGGAAGCCTGCTGCAAAATATAAGAAAACACATCGGCAGCATACGTTGCTTTCAGGTCGTTGCGTGTATCCGGCCCATGAAACCCAAGCATAAAAATCGGCACCTGAGCATTTTCATTCAGGGTGACATATTTTTCATCTGCGGTAAGTGGTTTGATCTCCGGGACCGGCCATTTAGCGAACGGGTCAAAATCACAGGGTTGCCAGTCGCTGAATTGTTTTCCGATCTTTTCAAATATTTCATCATGTTTTACATCACCCGCTACAACCAGCATTGAATTATTCGGGTAATAATATTTTTCCTGAATCACTTTCATCTTCTCCGGAGTACAACTGAGAATTACATTGTGTAATCCGATCGGATTTTTACGATAATAATTTTCTTTCCACATTCTGCGGCTCATCTCATCCATTAGAAAATATACCGGGTTGGATTCTGCGCGCTGAAATTCACCATCCACAACCGGATTTTCTTTTTTCATTTCCTCTTCGAGAAATAACGGATATCGAATGGCATCATTTATAAATTTAATGCCTTCATCCAGTTTGGAATTGCTGAGTGTAATAAAATAATTAACTCGCTCATTACTGGTAGTTCCGTTGAAAACAACGCCGAGTTCTTGTATGCGTTTCAGAAACTGTTCCTGGCTGGGCAGCACTTTATTCGCCTTAAAAAACATGTGCTCATACATATGGGAAAGCCCGTTAAAAGCGCTATCCTCTGTATAAGAACCATTTTTTACGACGATCTCG
>CAYTFT010000243.1:0-4637 GCA_964437155.1 uncultured Chitinophagales bacterium
AGGTCAGGCGGGCCTGAAAAAAGGTAACCCCAAACCATAAATGCAGACCGGAGTCTGCGACCGCCACAGCCGATTCGGAGAATCGGCAGGGTATCGAATTAATATTATAAAAATATATATGTATAAAATTTTCGATGTCTTCAGCTTTTTTTACAAGTTATCCATGAAATAAGGCAATTATTTTGGGATAAAACGGCGTTTTCCACAAGAAGCATAGCTAAATAATCGGCTTTTATTAAAACCTGTTCTAATTTTGCATAAAACTTTCTGTCCGATGCTATCAAACCGAACCACCGCCATGGAGCAGGTACTTAACCGCAAAGAGGTTGAAGTAAAGCTCCCCGCTTCCAGGATCTCCGAATTCTACGGCTCCAACGTATTCAGTGAGGAGATCATGCGCAAACACCTCAGCGAAGAGACCTATTACAGTGTAAAAACCTCCATCAGCACCGGCACCAAGATCGACCGAAAGATTGCCGATCAGGTGGCTGCAAGCATGAAAGCATGGGCAATGGGAAAGGGCGCAACCCATTACACGCACTGGTTCCAGCCACTCACCGGAACAACAGCCGAAAAACATGATAGCTTTTTCGTCCCCACTGAAACCGCCAAAGGCATGGAAACATTCAGCGGTGGCGCATTAGTGCAGCAGGAACCGGATGCATCGAGCTTTCCGAGCGGCGGGATCAGAAGTACTTTCGAAGCACGCGGTTATACCGCCTGGGATCCCTCCTCTCCCGCATTTATTATGGAACTCGGCAGCGGAAAAACTTTATGTATCCCCACGATCTTTGTTTCCTATACCGGTGAAGCACTCGATTATAAGGCCCCGCTTTTAAAATCTCTGCATCTGCTCGATCAGGCTGCTGTTCCTGTTTGCCAGTATTTTGATAAGAATGTCACCAAAGTAACCGCGACCCTCGGATGGGAGCAGGAATATTTTCTTGTGGATGAAGCGCTGTTCCTTTCGCGTCCCGACCTTAGCATCTGCGGCAGAACCCTCGTTGGACATTATCCGGCAAAAGGGCAACAACTGGAGGATCATTATTTCGGCACCATTCCCGAACGCATTTTTAATTATATGATCGATTTCGAAATGGAATGTCATAAGCTCGGCATACCCTTGCGCACACGGCATAATGAAGTAGCACCGGGTCAGTTTGAATGTGCTCCCATGTTCGAAGAAGCCAGTATTGCAGTGGATCATAATTGTTTGCTGATGGATGTGATGGAAAAAGTTGCACGCCATCATAAACTGCGTGTATTATTTCATGAAAAACCTTTCGCAGGCGTAAACGGAAGCGGAAAACATAATAACTGGAGCATGGGCACCGATACCGGAAAGAATTTATTAAGTCCGGGAAAAACACCGCGCACGAATCTGCAGTTCCTTACCTTTTTTATCAATACCATAAAAGCGGTACACCAGAATGCCGATCTTTTAAGAGTAAGTATTGCTAGTGCAAATAACGATCACCGTCTCGGAGCAAATGAAGCGCCGCCCGCAATTATTTCTGCATTTATCGGAACAGCATTGCGCAATGTATTGAATGAGATCGAAAACCGTGTGGATGATAAATCATTCGACCAGCAGGAACAGGCAGATCTTAAACTGGATATTCATAATAAAATTCCGGACCTGATGCTCGATAATACCGACCGCAACCGTACGAGCCCGTTTGCCTTCACCGGAAATAAATTCGAATTCCGGGCCGTAGGTTCCAGTGCCAACTGCAGTAAAGCAATGACAACCCTGAATACGATCGTTGCATCACAACTCATCGCTTTCAGAACCGAAGTGGACAGCCTGATAAAAGGCGGAGAAAATAAAGACAACGCTATTCTTAAGGTATTGCGCCGTTATATTTCAGAAAGCAAAAACATTTTATTCGAAGGCGATAATTACAGCGAAGAATGGCAGAAGGAGGCTACAGAAAAACGAGGATTGCATAACGTAAAAACAACACCGGAAGCAATTGACTTTTATGCAACAGACCTCGCGAAAAATACATTTGTAAAAAATAATATCCTGAGCGAGCGCGAATTACATGCGCGCCAGGAAATTGAATTCGAAGAATATGCAAAAAAGATCCAGATCGAAGCGCGTATTTACGGTGAACTTGTTTATAATTACGTGTTACCCGCTGCAGTGGAATACCAGAACGAATTGCTGGACAATGTTTTGAAATTAAAATCAGTGGGCATGCAGGAGGATCATTATAAAGAACAAATTGACCTTGCGAAAACCATTACACTGCATCTGAATCATATGCGTGCATCACTCGAACGTATGGTCGAGGAACGCAAACGCGCCAACCGCATTGAACATGCACGCGAGAAAGCCTATGCTTACTGCAATAAGGTGAAACCTGTTTTTGATGAAATTCGTGAGCACGCCGACATGCTGGAAAGATATCTTCCCGATAATAAATGGCCGCTCGCGAAATACAGGGAGTTGTTGTTTGTGAAATAATCAGAGTTGGTTTATAAAAAAGAAAAGAGGCTGTTCCGGAAAGACAGCCTCTTTTTCATTTCTCAGAACCGCAATTGCTGCAATTCCTTTTTCATTTCCATTGCAGTATACGCCTTCAACTCCGGCTTGATATCCATCTTGCCGGTTATTTTTGTTTTCTCCACATACATATACGGAATTTTGTCCGCATACTGTATCACAACAATATATCCGCTCTCACCAATACCGACATTTATGAAAGAATAATTTTCTGTTGTCTGCGCATTCGGCGCCATCATACTTTTAAACGAAGTGAAAACAAAAAACACCGAAGTTCCCTCTGACGGCGGAACCTGCACCAGCACATCAGTGATCTTGTTTTCAGGACGGGAATAAAATTTATCGCAATTCATATAACCCAGCCGGTTTGTTTGCGCAATATAATAACTGAAGTCCGCTGCATTCAATCCTTCTCTTCCGAGTTTTGATTCAAATTCTTTTTTCCTGCGTTCCTCCATCAGCTTTGCAAACTGATTGAAATTTTTTACATGATACGCTACACAGATGCTGTCTTTATATTTTGCAAATGCGGCATAATCAACCGTTTGATAACTTCTCCGGGAACTGCGGTCGTACCGGCTGAAAAAATTACTCAATCCGCAGAAAAAAAACGGACAGGATTTTCTGTTCCGCCGTTTCATAAAATTATATTTCGACAATACATCCTCCACCTGTGCGTTGTATAACGGCAATAAGCCATTGTCGGCGATACTCCAGTCTATAATCCCGTTCGCATCCTTTTTTCCGAAGAATAATTCCATCCCCTCCTGAGGCGACACCGTAGGGAACATTACTGTCAGCGGATTTTCCTCTTTCACCGTAAGAATGCGGTTGCATAATTGCGCATTCAGAAATACCATCCCGTCAGTTTGTAACTGATCTTTTCCTGAAGCGGTTGTCATTCCGTTAAAAATCATAGAGGCGGGATCATACGATTCCTGGAGAATAATATCCACGGGTTGTCCGGCGCAACTCTTCGGAATATAAAATGCATTTGCAGGAATGCTGATAATAGTACCCTGCAATCCGGATAAAATTGTATCCCGCGTGGGATCGATGCGGAATTTCTGTACCGGATCACGCAGCAGATCAAAGAGTGCCGATACCGGTTCAACTGCAGGAATAATCTTATTTTCCGAATAGGTGATAACAATATCCACGCAGCGTTTGCCATAATGCAAATTGCGGTTTCCGGGAGGTTTTGTTTCACCATACCATTTTACCACTGCTTTATTTTTCCAGTCAGCAGGCAAATCTTTTTCCAATGCCTGCTGTACACTGAGCACACGCTGTTCCGATAATTTCATATTGAAGGAGGACGATGCAGATGAATCGGTGAAGCCGAACAACTCCGTCAGCGTTATATCCTCTTTGTGTGTAATAATAAAATCCGCTGCAGCGGAAATAATTTCCATATCTTCTGCATCCAGTGCATATTCACTGTTACTGAAAAAAATTGTGGATGTAAACTGTTGTCCGGCCGCAAAGAAATAAGAAAGGAAAAGAGTAAAGAACAACAGGGCTTTCATAATTGAGATTTCCCCAATAACGAATCCCGGTTGCAGGTTAGTATTTTATTGCAATTGCAGAAATTACAGCTTCTGTAAAAACATACTGTGCAGGCAATAAAAAAAGCGGTATGCACGACCACACCGCTTTCACACACTTAAAAACGAACAATTATTTCACCACCTCACTATCGGGCTGATAGAAAGTAATTTCAACTACAAAACGATTATCGAGCACATTGAGCCGTTCGCCGGCACCGGCACTTAATTTTATCAGCACCTTTTCTGCAACCTCACTTTCACTCAGATTGCCGATCACTTTTGCATATATCGTTCTGTTATTCATCAGATTGCGCACTTTTACGATCGAACCCACGGGTGCCGTGCTGTGCAAAGCGTAGAACCTGTCTCCTGCGGGTTGTATGCCGTTATTTTCTATCCATGTCGCAACACCTTTTTCTGATGTGGCAACAAGGTCGGTCGACATATAATCTGCATATTGCTGTGCGAAGGATTTTGTTTTATCATTCGGTGTTACCGGTCCCGATGCAAGATCGGTTTCCGATAATATTGCCGTAGTATTTACTACTGCATCTGATTCTGTGGTTTTAGTATCC
>CAYTFT010000244.1:0-4634 GCA_964437155.1 uncultured Chitinophagales bacterium
AGCGGGCGCCAATATTGTATTCGGCGTATTCATGCGGTTCACGCACATCAATAATGAGCAGTTCTTCTCCTGCTTCCATTCTTTTCTTGAGTTCTTCAACTGTAATGTCCATCGTAAAGTATATGCCTGTGTAAAAACAAATTGTTATGCCCGTTATGTTAATTCAAAATGTGCATTCGCGTTCCATCATTGCTTTATCAGCTTCGCAGTATAAATTTCCCCCGTCCGCAGATTATTTATCTTCAGCAAATAAAATCCGGGTGCAAATGCCGCGATATCCAGTTCGTTTGCCGGGGTAATTTCCTGCATGATAATATTTCCCGCCAGATCGTAAAACTGATAGTGCATTAGATCCTGAACATCCATATCGATATGCACTTTCTCTCCGGCAGGATTCGGATATACATGCACATCCTGCACAATGCCGGCAATATCTGCAACAGGAGAAAACATGGAATAATTTCCGCCCACCTGCGGACGGATCATGATGGCGCCATCCAGAATTGATTTTTGCCATACACCGCCTATATTATAAAACACATTGCCGCTGGCATCATTATTCATATCAAATCCTACATTCAGAAAATCATCCTGACTCTGCAGCCATCCTACATAAAAATAACCATCCACTACAACAGGATTAGGATTACCGAGGAAATCGACAAGTTTGTAAACATAAAATCCGTTAATACTGTCGACATATTTGGGTGAAAGAAAATCATTCTGATAAATAATATTTTCTGAAGCCGTGGCGAGTGTTGTATCAATATCATCCCAGATCATGAGCGAGAAAAATAAATTGCTTTTATTGCCATCCACATATGCCCAGTGAATGTATACCTCCTTCAAAGTATCCGGCTCATTGGCAAAAAAACGAATGGCGAGTTTTGCACCGGTACCGCCCAATGCATACGCTTTTTCTGCTGTGCCGTCATCGTAGGCAAAATAATTATAAAAATGCTGCTCATAATGCATGGTATCATTACGACGGTTCACGTCTCCGGCAGGGTCCAGAATATATTTAAACTGCACCGTCATGCTGTCAGCATCGTAATTAGGAGTTGCAGAAGGAATAGAAAATGTACCGAACGGATCGTAAGCAGTTGCCAAAGGATCCAGGTTTACAGAAATTGGCGTAGTGAGTGCAACAATATCATCACCTGAATATTTTTCCTTTGCAGAATACTGATAAGAAGTATTGACAATGGTATTAAAATTATTTTTCATGATCACCGCATGCTCACTTGCCAGTTCATCTGACTGGTGATCTTTGAACTGATTCCACGGCATCTGCCTGTAATGCTTTAAATAGCGTTCGGGCTGATAAATAATTGCGACATCGCGCACTAATGTATCGTCACTCGTTCTGTCATCATCGAGATATACATAATCAATATGCCAGTGGTCATTATTTCCGTCAACACCGGCCCAGTTTCTGAAACGAAACTGAAATCCGTTATACTGATATTCAGCATCCACAGGTATCATCTGCAGTTTAAAAGATTGCGGGTCGGTTCCTGTGGTATTTACTGCGTACCACACTTCCCGCCACACATCTGCATCTGTTTTAAATTCCAGTATGAGTGAATCATTCGGATTCGGATATTCACCAAGGCCGCCCGGCTGATAATAAAAACTCAGATAAACGGAATCGGTAATACCACCGCCAAGATAAACCGGTTTCGATGTCAGAAAATCTGCCATAGCAAAAGTGGATGCTTCATTATACGGCTTTCCGGATTTATTCAGGCCGTCGAGTGTCGCTACTCCATACGTTGGAGGCAATGACGGATACGTTACATTCACAAATGCATTACTGTCCACCCAGAATAAATTACTCGGATAAACTGCACTTGCATAATGATTTATCGTATCTGTGCAATCTGTTGTTGTTTCATTTAAAAATATCTGCCTGTCAGAGAAATCATCGAGAAACGGAAGGCATAATGTATCGCGATTAGAGGCAATACTTCTGCTGCCGCTGCCATGTTCCATATTCTGCAATAAAACAGAATTATATTTCAGGGGCAATAACTGCTCCTGAGAAAAAATAAACCCTGAAAGTAAAATGCTGAAAGTAAATAAAAGACTCTTTTTCATGAAAATATTTTTCTGATTACTATTCATTATCCGGATCTGGTGTAACCGGAACTGCAACTTCCTCCTGCGTGATCCAGATATCTATCATTGAACCTAAATTTACGGTTTTTTCATTCGCTGCCTGCGGAAACTGCTTCAGCACAAACGCATCGAGTGTATCGGTAATTGTACCGGAAGCGACCACCGTTCCGAGTGTCAATTCTTTTAACTGGATCAGGTTAACTGCTTCAATATATGTGAGTCCTGTAAGGTCAGGTACCACAATTTTTGTATCCCCCAAACCATTACCAAGGATCAGGTCGATCTTCGTTCCTTTCGGTATAAGTGTTCCGGGCTTTACCGATTTTTTCTGCCCGCTGATCTTCATGTCTAAAAAAACATCCCGGTACTCGAAAGGCTTGTAAATAATATTTCCCACTTTCAGCCCGTGGCTCTCCAGAATTTCCCGTACGCTGATAAAACTGGTGCCCAGTTCAAAATACGGCACCTCCGTTTTTGGCGGCTGCTGCATATTTATCGTAACATAGATCTTTCTTCCGCTTTTGACCTTTGAATCGGGCAGCGGGTCCTGACTGATAATGGTAAGCGGGCGTTCATCGGGATCGAAGGTGGAATCCATGACAGCATAGTCGAGATCGAGATTATTGAGCTCATCCATCGCCTCGAGGGTGGTTTTACCCACAAGATTCGGGACAGTCTGGCTTTCGCCATGCCGTGAATATTCCTGCACGAAGAAAAGGATCACCCAGAGCAGGATGATAAACAGCACAATTGCCGCAAACAAATTCAGCCAAAAAGTTCTGGTGAGGATGAAGCGAAAAAAGCCCGGTTCAGGTGCTGGTTTTTTTTTAAGATTGCTCATGCGGCAGCCGGCAAATTTAATCTGAAAATACGAGAACGGCGCAGGTTATCCGCAGGTTGCTTCCTCCAGCAAACGACCGAAGAAAGCACTTAATGTAAGTCCGGATGCAACCGCCATTTTGGGGACAATACTCGCCTCGCTAAGCCCCGGAACCGTATTCACTTCCAGGAAAAACGGCTGCCCGTCGCGAATGATATAATCAATGCGCACAACTCCGTGGCAGTTGAGTCTGGTATAAATGCCCGCCGAAATATCCTCCACGGACTTCATATCCTCGGCAGGGATACGTGCAGGAATGATCTCATCGCTTTCGCCGGAAGTATATTTTGCCGTATAATCGAAGAATTCATGCTTGCCGGACACAATTTCACAAACCGGCAATACGATCACTTTCCCCTGGTAACGGTAAACACCGCATGTTACTTCTGTTCCCATAATGCCTTCCTCAACAAGCACTTCACTGTCAAATTTCAGCGCTTCGCGGATGGCGCCACCGAGGGCTGCAAAATCCTTTACTTTCGACACACCATAACTGGAGCCGTTGTTATTCGGTTTCACAAATACGGGCAGATGATATTCTGCAGGAATTATTTCTACTGCCTTCCGGATAGCGTTTTCATCATCAGTAACCAGCATTCCCTTCGCCATAACCACCTCATTTCCAAGCACCTGCTTCGTCCAGTTTTTATTAAATGTGAGTGCCGATGTTGCGGGATTACAATTCGTGTAAGGGATCTTCAGCATATCAAAATAACCCTGAATTTTTCCGTCCTCACCCGGTGAACCGTGAATTGCGTTGAATACCAGGTCAAATTGAATGGTATTGCCACCTATCACCACGCTGAAATCACTCAGGTTGACCCTTTCACGGCCGTGGTCTGCAAAACAACCGCCCTCTTCGACTATAATTTTATAGGGTTCATACTGCTGCCGGTCAATATTATTAAATGCAACATTGCCGCTGCCGAGAGAAATATTTTTTTCAGCCGTATAGCCTCCGCAGATCACCGCAACCTTCTTCCTGCTCATTGTTGATTTTTGGGCAAATTAACGCAAAACAAAAATGGAGAAGTATGGGATTTTTAAACAATCTGACATCCGGAAATAAAAAATGCGCCAACTGTTACAGATGGCGCATTTCAATAAGATCATTTAGGTGCTCAGATATGCATCTTTGCTTTCTTTGCCAATAATTGATCCGGTGTTTCTACGTGATCAGGGTCGGGTAAACAACAGTCAACCGGGCAAACCGCAGCACATTGTGGCTCCTCATGAAAGCCCTGGCATTCGGTGCATTTATCGGGAACGATATAATAAACATCGTCGGAGATCGGTGCATTTTTCTGATCGGCATCCATCGTGGATCCGTTCATCATTGTTACTGCCCCTTTTACGGTGGTTCCATCGGCAAAAGCCCACTCAACGCCACCTTCGTAAATCGCATTGTTCGGACATTCGGGTTCGCAAGCCCCGCAATTGATACAATCTGATGTAATATGAATAGCCATAATTCCTCTTTATTTAATTTTGCGCGTCAAATATATACGTGCCACAAGGATATTTCAAAGTGGCTATTAAAGTTACCATTTAATTTATAATGATTCTAAATAGAGGGAGAAAAAAATCTGAATTTTCCATTAAATGCTGGTGGCAGCGTATAATAACCTGCGTT
>CAYTFT010000245.1:0-4634 GCA_964437155.1 uncultured Chitinophagales bacterium
TTTCTGCTTCTTCATTCAAATAGATCGCATTCATTTCACCGCCCGATTTACTCATTTTTTGTGAACCGTCAAGCCCCGGAACTTTTACTAATTCCTCCCCGAAATTATATGCAACAGGCTCGGGAAATACCTCTGCACCAAATCGCGAATTAAAACGCTTCGCAAAATTTCGTGTCATTTCAAGGTGCTGTTCCTGGTCTTTTCCGACAGGCACTTTATGCGCTTTATGAATTAATATATCTGCCGCCATTAAAACAGGATAGGTGAGCAATCCCGCATTAATGTTCTCTTTATGTATTTTAATTTTCTCTTTGAATGTTGCTACTTTTTCCAGTTCTCCTTTATATGCAAGCATATTCAGCAACAGATATAATTCAGGTATCTGCGGCAGGTCACTTTGTGCGTAAATCGTAACCTTTTCGGGATTGAGTCCGCATGCCAGATAAGTTGCAATCGCCTGATGGACCAATAATTTTAATTCCGCCGGATTTGTATGCGTTGTTAGAGAATGATAATCTGCAATAAAAAACCAGCCCTGCACATTCGGGTCTTCGCCCATCCGCACATAATTGCGCACCGCGCCGTAATAATTTCCAAGATGCAGAATGCCCGTGGGGCGGGCTCCGCTGACAACAATATCCATTCGGCGAAAATAGAAAACTAGTTTGAGGTTTTTACCACCGGAACCCTTGTCGCAGCAAGATTATTTATCAACGGTGAGAAAAGGTTAATCTCTGTGAACAGCGCGATCCTTCACCAAAAATATCCCTACCTTTACCGAATGAAAGTGGATAAGGAACTGATCGATAAATTGGCGGGCCTTTCCAAACTGCAATTTGATGCAGAGGAAGAAAAGGCGATTGAAAAAAATCTGTCAGACATGCTCGAATTTGTCGGGAAACTCAATGAAGTGGATGTGGAAGGTGTTGAACCGCTCGTATATATGAGCCCCGAGGTGAATATTTTGCGTGAGGATGTTGCCCGGACGGAAATTACGCGGGAAGAGGCGCTTAAAAATGCACCGCTTGCTGATAGTGATTATTTCAAAGTGCCGAAAGTGATCAGAAAGGGATAAATCCCCCGATTAAACAGGACAATGAAATGTTTGTCGCATAAAGTTATTCCATATTCCGTTCTGCAACCCCGTAAAAAATCTATATCTCTGATACATCATCTCTATCCCAAACATTAAAACCACCACCTCTTGCAAAAGGAAATCATCCATCTGGAAGACATAACAAAAACCTACGACCTCGGCAAGGTGAAGATCGATGTGCTGAAAGGTGTAACTCTTTCTATTCATAAAAATGAATACGTCGCGATTATGGGGCCCTCCGGATCGGGAAAGAGTACGCTGATGAATATTCTCGGTTGTCTGGATAAACCTACCGACGGGAGGTATATACTCAACGGAACGGATGTGAGCCGGATGAATGAGGATGAACTCGCTGAAGTAAGAAATAAGGAGATAGGATTTGTATTCCAGACATTTAATCTGCTGGCCCGCCTCACCGGCGTTGAGAATGTGGCGTTGCCGTTAATTTATGCCGGATATAAGAAAGCTGACCGTATAAAAAAGGCAGAGGAAATTCTGAAGGCAGTCGGATTATCCCACCGCATTACCCATAAACCAAATGAACTGTCAGGGGGTGAACGCCAGCGTGTTGCCGTGGCCCGGGCACTTGTAAATGATCCATCCATCATTCTTGCAGATGAGCCCACCGGAAATCTCGACACGAAAACGAGCTATGAGATAATGGAATTATTTGAGGAGATCCACGAAAAAGGAAATACAGTCATCATTGTAACACATGAAGAGGATATTGCCCGCTACGCGCATCGTATTATCCGTATCAGAGACGGTAAGATCGAAAGGGATGAGATCAATGAAAATAAACTGAATCCCTCCGCATTAAGGAAAGCGCTGATCTGATCCTCTTCTGTCTGATTATTTACTTCTTTTACCTTTGCCACTATGAAGATCTATACCAAAAAAGGGGATACAGGTGAAACCTCGCTCATTGGCGGGACCCGTGTTCCCAAGCATCATATTCGCGTTGAGGCTTACGGCACAACCGATGAATTAAACGTTTGTATTGGCCTGATCTCCGATCAGAAGATAGAAACGCATTATAAAAATGTGCTGGGTGAGATCCAGGACCGCCTTTTTACGATCGGCGCAGAGCTCGCTTCTGATCCTGAGCGGTCAAAAATGAAGGTGCCCGATCTGCATGAAACCGATATCGAAATGCTGGAGAAGGAGATCGATGCAATGGAGGAAAAACTTTCGCCGTTGCAAAATTTTATTCTCCCCGGCGGACATACGAGTGTTTCTTTTTGTCATCTTGCCCGTGTTGTGTGCCGCAGAGCGGAAAGGATAGTTGCCCATCTTAATGAAAATGAACCGGTGCCGCCGCTCATCATCAAATATCTGAACCGCCTCAGCGATTATTTATTTGTGCTCAGCAGGAAAATTGCCAAAGACCTTGAGGTAGAGGAGATCGCCTGGAAACCCAGAGGTTAATTCAGGTATTCTGAAAAAATACCTTCCATACAGAAATCGGAAAAAACCGGTGAATAAATAGGTATCTGCCTGCGCAGGTTAATATTCATCTTCGTTGAAGTAAAAATCATCGTGCGTGGGATAATCGCTCCAGATATCCTCGATGCCTTCGTAGAATTCGCCTTCATCTTCAAGTTCCTGGAGGTTTTCAATCACTTCAATAGGTGCACCGGAGCGGATCGCATAGTCAATCAGTTCGTCTTTTGTTGCGGGCCAGGGTGCGTCCTCCAGATAGGATGCGAGTTCGAGTGTCCAATACATAAATTACTTTTCTGAATAGGGCGCAAAAATATCTTTTTTTTGATCTTTCACAAGAAACTTTTTAAACAAATTGTTTCTTCTTTTTTTATGCAGCGGGATTGCGCCTTTACGCTTTTAAATGCATTTGAAAAACAAAGCGGAAACCCTTATCAGTAAAGGATTTCCGCTTTAGGTTATAAGAATCGTCAGTCGATGATCAGCATCGCATCACCGTAGGAAAAGAAACGATATTTCTCCTTCATGGCGAGTTTGTATGCATCCATGGTCAGGTCATATCCCATAAAAGCAGCCACCATTATCACCAGGCTCGTTTTAGGAAGATGAAAATTGGTCACCATGGAATTGCAAATGGTGAAATCATACGGCGGATGGATGAACAGATTTGTCCAGCCTTCCTCCGGTTTTAGTCTGCCGGATGCGGAAACAGCACTCTCACAGGCACGCATGGTTGTTGTGCCGATGGCGCAGATCCTTCTGTTTTCATCAAGTCCCTTATTTACAATTTCCACACATTTCTGATCCACTTTGAAATATTCCGCATCCATTTTATGCTTCGAAAGGTCCTCCACATCAATGCTGCGGAAGGTCCCTAATCCCACGTGTAATGTGAGTTCGGCAAAATTGATCCCTTTGATCTCCAGGCGTTTCAGCAATTCACGGCTGAAATGCATGCCGCCCGTTGGTGCGGCCACGGCTCCTTCATGCTTTGCGAAAACGGTCTGATAGCGTTCTTTATCCTGCTCATCCGGTTTGCGTTTGATATATTTCGGAAGGGGCGTTTCTCCCATGATCTCGAGTATCTTACGCAACTCCTCGGCAGTGCCGTCGTGGAGAAAACGAATGGTCCTTCCGCGGGAAGTGGTGTTATCCACTACTTCGGCAACGAGCATATCGTCATCTCCGAAATAAAGCTTGTTTCCCACGCGGATCTTTCTCGCCGGATCAACAAGCACATCCCATAAATGCATTTCGCGGTTGAGTTCGCGCAACATAAAAACCTCGATCTTGGCGCCGGTTTTTTCCTTGCGGCCATACAGACGCGCCGGGAAAACCTTGGTATTGTTCAATACCATCACATCGCGGTCGCTGAAGTAATCAATAATGTTTCTGAATTTTTTATGTTCGATCTTTCCGGTTTTCCGGTGAACGACCATCATTTTGGCATCTTCACGTTCAGGGGTAGGGTATTGGGCGATAATGTCTTTTGGGAGCTCAAAATTGAATTTTGATAATTTCATAAAACTTACGGGTTTTAGTTACACGATCCGGAGATTCCGGCACTTCGCCATCCTTCGTGGTTAGCGGGCGCAAAATTAACCAAATTAAAACGATTTCAATGCTTGTAATAAAATATCTTTGATGCCGGATTGATGCTGCGCTTCATTCGTACTATATCAGAAACCTTCTCGCTTGTTTTTCAGGAACTGAAAAACAATAAACTGCGCACGTATTTATCGCTGCTGGGCGTGTCGATCGGGATATTCTGTATCATCGCAGTTCTCAGTGCAGTGGATTCTCTAAAGCGGAACATGGAGAGCGGACTCGCGAAACTGGGGACCGATATGATTTACATCCAGCGCTGGCCATGGCAATTCAATAATGAGGAATATGCATGGTGGGATTATATTAAACGTCCCACGATGTCGTACGACGAATATAAATTACTTGATAAAAAACTGGAAAGTGCACATGCTGTCGCCATGGAAGTGTGGCTCAACAGCGATGAAGTGAAATATACCGATAAAACGGTGCAGAATGTGCAGGTGAGCGGCGTCACCGAACATTACGATAAAATATATACGTTGAATTT
>CAYTFT010000246.1:0-4630 GCA_964437155.1 uncultured Chitinophagales bacterium
GGATTTTACTGCGTTATGGCATTCCAAATCATATCCTTCAGGAAATAATTTCTGCGGATATAAAAATGAAAAAGCCGATCAGCTTATTGAAGCGATAAGAATGGAAACTGACGAGACAAAACGCAACGCATTATCGAAACAATTTCAGAAGCTGATATATGATGAGCAGCCGTATATTTTTTTATATTCGGCAGACAGAAGAATGATCATACATAAAAGATTCAATAATGCAGTCTGCACCTACGAACGGCCCGGGTTGATGTTGAATTATTTAAAGCTGGCTGCGGAAAAATAATTGTGCAAAAAATCAGGCGATCACAGCTATACATTTCAGTTCGATCGCAATGGGTGTTGGCAATGCATGAATGCCGACCGTTGTGCGGCAGGGACCATTCTCCTTAAAATATTCTGCATAAATACGATTATATGTCGTGAAATCGCGCTGCATATCTGTAAGAAAAACCGTTACATCTATCAGGTCTTCCCATCGCGCACCCGAAGCCTCCAGTACTGCTTTTACATTTTTAAAAACAGAATGGCATTGTGCGGCAAAATCAAACGAAATGAAATTACCGTTTTTATCTATTTCCACTCCGGGAATTTTATTTGTCCCGGCTTCGCGGGGGCCGATGCCGGAAAGGAACAATAAATTACCGGCCTTTCTTGCATGCGGATAAGCGCCAACCGGTTCCGGTGCGTTTTCGGTACGAATTATATTTTCGCTCATGCTTCAAAATTAAGGGGAAGAACGGGGAAAGGCAAGGTCTGGAGATAGAATCCGGCCCGATGCAATGCCTCCTTTCGCGCCCCGGATAATTTTCTGCTTCCCCGCTTCGTTATGCACTCCACAGAAGTTATGGAATTCCGTTCTTTTCAGAATCATACATAAACCTAAAATCAGCATCATGAAAAGTTTATTTTCCCTGCTTCTTATTTGTTCGTTTTTCCTGTTTACACATTGCGACAATTCTGCTTCAGCCCCTGCAACCGGCTCCGCCTCGACAACGTTGGCAAAATCCGCCACAACTGATCCCGATCCATTTGCGGAGGCCTCCTCTTCTTCTGCTATTCCCGTTTCAACCACAGAATTACGCAGTACGAAAAAAGGACCTTCCGCCTTTTCGGCTGATCTGGAAGATGCTGTTGACGCCGAAATTCAAAGGCAACTCGCACTCAACCCTGATCTTCCTGAATTAAACTCTGTCGCCGCGGCTTACGACAATGTCACTGTCTCTCTATTTACCAGTATCGCTGAGGAGACCGGTGGCCAGGCGTACATGATCGACAATGCCTCATTTGTTGTGGAAGCGATTACAGATATTATTCGCTCGTATATGACAGCCGAAACAGATCTTGTTTTTTTAATTGATAAAACAGGCAGCATGTCCGATGATATCGATACGATTAAAAAAAGTGTAAAGACGATAATTGAAACATTGAAGCCTTTCAATAATGCACGCATCGGTTTTGCTTTTTACGGCGATAAATATGCCGACAGTTCGCGCTGGTTTACGAAAGTGGATCTGAATAAAGATTTTAATGCGGGCACTAAGATCATCAACAATATAAAAACCACCGGTGGAGGAGATACACCCGAAAGTGTCAACGACGGGATCGCAAAAACAATAAACGAAATGAACTGGGAACCCGGTAAACGCCGCGTGATTTTATTAATTGGCGATGCTCCGAGCCTTGAACCGCCGTATGCCGATTATTCCCTGGAGGAAGTGATCACCCTTGCAAAAAATCAGGATGTCATGATGAATTTTTATCCGGTTGTAATTGGCATTCAGGGCAGCGTAAAGGGTATTGTAAAACCACGATCTATTAGTGCAGAAAAGGAAAAGATCATCACTACGATTGCCCCTAATCCCGCCACCAATTATACGCTCATTAAAACCGGAGAATCTGATGATTACACAGTAGAAATTTTTGACATCAACGGGCAACTCATGTGGTCAAAAAATTTCCATGATAATAATTGTGCGGTTATGACAGATGCTTATCCAACGGGTGTTTATATCGCACGCATACTGAATAATACCGATCTCAGCGTAGATACAAAAAAGTTTATTGTAAAAAAGTGAGGCGAATAATTAAAAATATACAGCCACAAAATAAAAATGCTCTTGTTGTAAAGCAAGAGCATTTCTATTTAAATATTATTCTTTTTTGAATTTCAAATTCTATCTGAAGAATATACGGATCTCAACAGCGGATACAATTATCTGATCCGTAATTTCATTCCCGGTTTTAAGATCTTCTTTGAAGATATCCCGTTTAATTTACAAATCTTCGAAACTGTGGTTTTATTTCTGGATGCGATCTTTCCGAGTGTATCTCCTTTTTTCACTGTATAATATTTCGCACCGGTGGATGTAGTTGCTGATGTCGTGGACGGTTTGAAATATTCCTTTTTCAGATAAAATGTTTCGTTAATGAGATCTTCATTTTTAAAATCGATCATGTATTTCGGATCGATGGCGGCGCCGCGATACCGTAATTCATAATGGAGGTGGGGACCTGTACTTCTTCCCGTGCTTCCGCCGAGTCCGAGTTTATCACCGGCATCCAGGGTATCGCCGACGGTCACTAAAATTTTTGACAAGTGGGCATAATACGATTCGAGGCCGTTGAAGTGCTTCACTACTACCAGATTTCCATATCCGGAAACATAATCAGCGCGTTTCACTATTCCATCGAAGGAGGCTACAACATCATCACCAACCTCAAGATCGAGGTCAATTCCGGAATGGAACCGGCTATGCCGCCATCCGAAATCAGAATTTATTCTGCTTTGTCCTAACGGGAACGAATAACAATTGCTCCACGGACTAACCAGATACACTGCGATGCTATCTGTCATTTTGGAAGGATCAAACGATTCGCCTGCATTCAGTTCATTTTCAAGAAAAAGATCATCATACACTTCAAAATCTTCCGCTTCTTCCGGCGAGGCGAAATCAAGACCCCCGATATTCTGGTTACCTGCATTTTCCCCCATGCGGATATTGTCGCCCAGGATCACCAATTCTTCGCTTATGAGTTCCTGTTTTGCAGGTGCGTTTACCTGACAGGTGCTATGACCCGATGCAGCGGTAGAAATTTTTTCCTTGCGGGGCATCCATGCAACTTCGGGATCCGGTTCGATGAGGTAAAAATCCTCAATGAACTGGGGTTCAGAATACCCTTTTTCTGTGTACGTGTTATCGTGTTGTAATGCAGCGGTGAAGGTTCCGCAGGAACTCAATACAATAGTTCCGCAGAATACCGCTGATAAAATACTCAGGGGAGTTCTCTTAAAGTTCTTGTTTAACGCCACTTTCCTCCGTTTTAAAATTTTATACAAATATTTTTTGCTTCCGTGAAAAACCGCAGGGCTTCCCATCCGCCTTCCCTGCCAACGCCGCTGTTCTTCATTCCGCCGAAAGGAGTGCGCAAATCGCGCTCCAGCCAGCAATTGATCCAAATAATCCCGCTTTCCATTTGCTCTGCCAAGCGATGCGCCCGGCTGAGATGATTCGTCCATATCACTGACGCGAGGCCGTAATCATTATTGTTCGCCAAAGCTACAGCCTCCTCTTCACGTTGAAAAGGCTGTATACTCACAACCGGCCCAAAAATTTCTTCCTGATTTGTCCTGCATTGTGGACTTAATCCCTCTATTACCGTCGGTTCAATGAACCAGCCGTTCATGAGCCCGTCGGGTTGAACGGCTTTTCCGCCGCATAAAATGGTGCCGCCCTCTTCCTGTGCAAGATCTATATAAGACAATATCTTATTGTAATGCTGTTCACTTACCACGGCCCCTATATTTGAATCGTTATCTTTCGGGTCACCCACTTTCAAAGCCTTTACGCGTGCAACAAAATCATGCTTAAATTTTTCATAGATATCGGCTTCCACATAAATGCGGCTGCCGCAGAGACAGATCTGGCCCTGATTGGTGAACGAACTTCTCACCGTTGTTGTCAGCATTTCCTCGTAGTTGCAATCTGCAAAAATGAGGACGGGATTTTTCCCGCCGAGCTCGAGTGAAATTTTCTTGAACATCGGACCCGCCACAGAGGCAATTTCCTTTCCCGCCCGCGTGCTTCCCGTGAAAGAAATCGCTTTAATTCCGGGATGCTTTACGATGGCGGCACCTGTTTTGGGACCGCTGCCATGTACGATATTGAGCACACCCGGCGGAAGTCCGGCTTCAATACAAATTTCTGAAAGCATATGCGCGGTAAAGGGCGTTACCTCGCTGGGTTTTGCCACCACACAATTGCCGGCAGCCAAAGCCGGGGCGATCTTCCAGGTAAAAAGATAAAGGGGCAGGTTCCAGGGTGAGATACAGCCCACCACCCCGATCGGGTTCCGCAGTGTATAATTGATGAATTTTCCTTTCTGATGATGGCTCTCCGATGCAAACTGCTGGATGGCTGTCGCAAAAAATTCGAAATTATCTCTTGCGCGCACAATGTCCATCCGCTTCGCCAATGCGAGAGGCTTCCCCGAGTCGCGGGATTCTGCGTCGGCAAGTGCATCAAAATTTTTATCGATAAGATCGGTGATCTGTAACAGAATACGCGAGCGGATCGCAATATCCGTTGTGGACCAGCCATCGAAAGCGATTTGCGCCGCT
>CAYTFT010000247.1:0-4624 GCA_964437155.1 uncultured Chitinophagales bacterium
CATGTTGCGGGGCATGAAAGCGGACTCGACCTGAGCGGTGATGCTGCAACCGTTTATGCTGATCTGTATGATATGGCTCCTGTAAATGCGGTATCGGCGGCGAAAGGATTTAAACGTGTATTTCCCGGGCAGCCGTATCAAAGTTTCCTGTTTACAAAAATCAATAACGGGCTTGCGCTCGATGTAAATCTGGAAGCAGGGGAAGGAACAGCATGTCCGCAAGGTGCTTCACCGCTCGACAATAAACAAATAGAACTGATACGGCAATGGATCATTTTTGGCGCGCAGGAAAATGATTATTTAGTGGATACACTTGCGATCGCCACTTTTTATGATGACGGCGGATTACAGAGTATTCCTTCACCACCGGCACCGCCCGCTGCTGGAACAGGATTTCAGGTGCACTTCGGGCCCTTCTTCATCTGGCCGGAAACAGAACATGAATTTTTTACAAAATATTATACCGGTATGCCTGCCGATCAGGAAATAAAAAGAGTGGATACCTATATGGGTGATTATTCCCACCATTTCATTACTTATAAATTCAATGATCCTTTCTGGGTGGAATCCACGCAATACGGATTACACGACGGGCCTGATTTTGCAGGAACCGATCTCGTAACCGCACATCAGTATTCCGACAGTATTGCATTACCGGCAGGGACTGCATTTTTTTGGGAGGCAAATACAGTACTGGACCTGAATTCACATTATATTAATTATTCGACAGATCAGGTGCAGGCATGCGAAGCGTATGTGAATATTTATACGCAGCCGGTAGGCACGGCAGTGCAAACCATGTATTCGGTGCTTACAAGCAATATGAGTTTTAATATTCCGAATAACGGATTGCCCTATATGGATGAAGCAAGTGTATATGAGAACGGGCATGGCGATGATGAATTATTTCTCTGGGCCATTAGCAGCCATACACATAAACTCGGAAGTGATTTTAATATTTATAAGCGCACACCGGAACATGAAAAAGGCGAGCAGATATTTGATGCCTCCTGCGAAGCCACAAACGGAATTCCCGGTTGTCTGGATCAGATCTATGATTACAAACATCCGCCCATCCGCTACTGGGAAAGTATGTTGCCCATCAAATGGGAAGACGGAATTATTTATCAGGCGGAATGGATCAACGACGGTCCTTCGGATGTTGGCTACGGTGTGACGAGCAATGATGAAATGATGGTGATATTTTATTTTTTTGTGGATGATACCACCGGATTGCATTTACCTGTTCCGGTAAAAGATATTATTCCGGAAGAAAATACAATCAGGGTTTTCCCAAATCCCGCTTCCGGCATCATTTATATTTATGCACCGGCTGGAGATCTCAGCAGGAGTGAAATATCGATAGTGGATATGACAGGAAAAAAAGTATTTAATTCCGGCGCCGTTGCTGATCTTGTTTCCGGAGAAAAAGTGAAGGTCACAACAGACGCATGGCCTTCGGGTATTTATCTGGTGAATATCACACTCCCGGACGGAACTGCATACAGCGAGAAAATAATTCTGCAATAAATAATTTTGAATAAAATAAAAAGGTTGCCTTCACAAATGGCAACCTTTTTTATTGAAATATATTTTCTATTATCTGATTTACAGCTTAACAAATCCTCTCACCGCAATACCTCCGTCTTCCAGCTTTATTTTTAAAGTATAAATTCCGGATGCAAGCGTCTGGATATTAACTGCGTGCACATTATTGTCGGATTGCTGCAATACAATAATTCCCTGTGCATTTGCAATTTCCAGTGATTCGATATTTTCCTCCGCGATAGTGAAATGCAAAACAGTATTAGCCGGATTCGGATATACGGAAATATCAGTTGTTACGGGCAGATCAATTCCTGTTGTGCAGGGCAGAATAAAAGCAGAACCGGGAGTGCCTTCCGGACAGCTTGCCACCCAGTTTGCAGGATCATTAATATCGGCTACCACATTATTTATCTGCAATGTAACACCGCCGCCATCGGGTGCGATAGGATATGGCGCTGCATCATCAAATCCGACACTCTGATATAAAATGCCGTTGTTATCATAAATCAATATCACGTCACCATTTCCGTCAAAACCAAAATCCACAGGCCCGAGTTTATTTGTTACCAAGGGAAACTGTGCATTGAATTTATCCGCATCCTGATAAAATGCCAGATAATCGTTTTCTTCCAGAACCGTTCCATCGGGAATGAAATACATATTTTCGTTTTTATCTTTTAATATCCAGTTGCTCATATCAACTGCCGTGGACCCGTAATTATATATTTCAAACCAGTCGCCCGCATCTTCTGCGGGAGAAGAATTATAATTGATCTCATCCACCAGCGGATCTTCAAGACAGGGCGAGAATGCTTCTCCCGGAGATCCGGAAATACAACCTTCAAACCAGGAGCCTGCAAGCGAAGGATCTGAAAGATCTGATTTTAATTCCATGGTTCTTCCATACCCATCGGCCGTGAAGGGCCAGGGACGAAAATCGTCGAAACTAAACGCATGCAGCACAGTACCCGTGAAATCTTTTAACGTAATGGAATCGCCGTCATTATCAAAGCTGAAATAATAATCACCCAGCACATTGACGGTGAACGGATGTTCTGCTTTAAACCGAACAGTATCTTCTGCAAGCACAAGGTATCCGTTTGCGGGAATTATAGTGGTGGAAGGAATTTTAAAATCGTTATAAAAATATTTTCCGGAAACCTGATAATCACTCACATCGATGGCGACGTCAGCCGTATTATGCAATTCGATCCAGTCAGCTGCATTGCGCGTGGAATCGCTGTTGAAATTAATTTCAGAAATAATTACGGGATTCGCGATCGCTGTGCCCGTAAAATTCGCAGTGAAAGAAGTTGCACTCGTAATATTATTTGTGAAACTGATGGACAGCGGATCGGTGATAAATACATTTGCATCCCAGTCGGTAAAGGTAAAACCCGGATTTGGTATGGCAGTGAGTTTAACCGGAACGCCATTAAAATATACGCCGGTCCACGGTAATTCGGTCGGCACGATCGTGGAAATTTTCACATAACCGGCTCCCGGCGGATTTACATTCAGCGTAATATTTACCTGTCCGTCGAGACTGAAATAGGAATTAATATGATTGCGCTGGTTACCGTTTCTCGCTGCATAAAAATTATATAATCCATTCACCTGTGTATTCCAATAGCCCGAACTGCCGGTGCCCCAGCGCGCATTTTGCGCAGTGATTTCGGTTGTCATTTCTGCTTTGCACACATCGATGATCGCATCGTTTTTCACCTGCGTAAAATAATAATTGATAAGATCAGCAAAGCGGTCGATAAAATAATCATGGAATTCGGTGTTTTCCAGAAGCGCATTGAACATATCGGCATACACGCTGTTCCACGGATTACTCAAACTTCCCTGCAAGGTATTATCATTCGCAGAGAACTGGCTGTTGGAGCAATCCCATAACATATATCTCCATTTAATGTCGGGATCGTAAGAGCGGAAAAGACGGATATTATTTTCGAGATAATCGAGCCATTCGCTGTTTTGTGTGAAAATGGCGGTAGCAAAATAATCCACCCAGTTCTCGACATCCACCATCGTTTTGGCGATCGCATAATTTGCCGGGACGGACATATCATTATTTAAAAGAAAATCGATCAGACGGTAATAAGCGGTATCGCTGCCTACTTCGGCAATTGTTTTTAATTCGCCGCCCCATCCGGTTTTCATCATGTCTACTTTTTCCGGATCAACACCGAAATTATCACGAAGAAAATATTCGTCCATTTCTTCGCGGGCTCCCATCATCCCCCAGTATTCGCCGTTGATAAATACGGCAACATTCTGATAGCCGGTGGAAACACATCGGGTGGGATTTCCAATACGGTTGATCACGATATCTTTCATACGTGTTCCCGAATAATCCTGGTCCATATTGCGCACCCTGAATCCGTGAACAAAAGGCAGTTCCGGTTTATCATATGCAAAAACATTATAATCCACATCGGCACCGCTGCCATAATCCTCATCAATTACAAAGCGCATACTTTTCTGTGGCAGACTTATGGAATAATTTCCGACGCACTCGAATTTAAATGTATTGACAAATCTTTCTACGCGCGCGGTATCAAAATATTCAACGGTAACAGGAATTTTCGGATTGTGGTTGAACCATCCCTTTGCATTATCATATGCACCGATACAACCGGGGCCTTCATTGAAAAAATCGCATGGGTCGCCGCTCACACTTACAACAGGCAATACGGTAGGTTCATCAATAAGATACGTTGCAGTTGCAACCGCACTTGGTAATTTACCCGCTTCCACCTGAATAGCTTTTATTACTCCCGTAGATGCATAATGCACCGGAGAGGTATATAAAGTTCCCGCTGCATCGGGTTTACTTCCATCTGTTGTATAATGAATTTCGCCACCCGTTATCGCAACGTCCACCGAGCCCGCATAAAAACCCGGTGAGGTAGTTATCACAGGTGTTGCAGCGTATCCGGTAAAACAGGATCCGCTGTTCATGGCATCAGGAGTGGGCGTGTCGGTAATGCACCATCCCGCACCATCTGGCAAACGCGCATGCACATGTCCTGTTTGTAAATTAATATTTTCAAGACTATCGGTAATT
>CAYTFT010000248.1:0-4611 GCA_964437155.1 uncultured Chitinophagales bacterium
TGATCAAAAATTTGAATGGAACCCAATTGCCACAAAGACGCGAAGGCGGGAAGGTGCGCGAAGAGATTTCGGTCCCCGATTTAGATTATTTTCAAATCATAATTTTACCTTTTCCGAAAATTTATTAAATACCGGACTCCGTAGGAGTCCAATTATTGTAGCAAGATCAACCGGATTAAAAACGCGACCGCAGAGCGGTCGAATAATGCGTGAATGATGAAAATGTTAACGGATCAATCCGTATACCCGGTCTTACAAATACAGACTACCTTTACAATATGAATTTCAGGCTTACAATTCTCCCCTTGCTCCTGACCATTATTTCTCTGGGTCATGCACAGGTCGTTACCCTTTCTCCCTTTTTCGCCACACCCGATGAACCCGTCACGATCTATTTTGATGCATCAAAAGGAGACGGCGGACTCGCCGAATATGATGGCACCATTTACGCCCATACAGGACTTATAACTACCGAAAGCGCAACACCCGGCGACTGGAAAAATGTCCAGGGTGTCTGGGGAACCGCAGATCCGAATGTGAAAATGACACGCATTTTTTCACATATGGGCGAACGGATATATAAATTGTCAATTTCAAGCATATATGATTTTTACGGCGCCACACCATTGGATACAATATTGCAGCTCGCATTTGTTTTTAGAAATGAAACCGGCTCTGTTACCGGTCGCGATATCGGTGGCGGAGACATTTTCGTTGACCTGTACCCGCCCGGACTCAATATCGCCATTCGGGAGCCGGAAGCCGACCCGTTTATTATTGATGCAGGAGAAAATCTGCGCATAAAAGCGATCGCAACACATAATGATTCGATGTTTCTGGATATTAACGGCGTGAATGTGCTGGGAATAAATGATTCCAATCTGATATATAATACTCCGGCTGCAGGAACCGGATTACAAATGTTTCGTGTTACAGCAACATCTGCAACAGAAAGCATTTCCGACTCTGCATATTTTTTTGTCCGCGATCCCGTTGTCGTTGAACCGGTTCCCGCCGGCATGCTGCAGGGAATTAATTATATCGATGATTCTACCGCAACACTCGTATTGTATGCGCCGGAAAAAAATTATGTTTTCGTTGTCGGAGAATTTAATAACTGGGAGTTGTCCGATGCGGGATATATGAAAGTAGATCCTGATTCAGCTACCTATTGGGTTACACTCACGGGACTTACTCCGGGTCAGGAATATGCATATCAATATTTAATTGACGGAACATTATACGTAGCAGATCCACTGGCAGAAAAAGTACTGGATCCATGGAATGATGCTTCGATTCCCGAAGAAAATTATCCCGATCTGCGCGCCTACCCGGAAGGAAGAAGCGGAATTGTTTCCGTGTTACAAACAGCACAGCCCGCATATAACTGGGCCGTCACCGATTTTGTTCCTGTTGCAGATAAAGATCTTGTGATATACGAATTGCTCATCCGCGATTTTACCGCTGCAAGAAATTATCAGACACTCACCGATACTTTGCAATATTTAAAAGCATTGGGTGTAAATGCGATCGAATTAATGCCCGTTATGGAATTTGAAGGAAATGAAAGCTGGGGATACAATCCGAGCTTCTTTATTGCGTTGGATAAATATTATGGCACGAGAGAAAATTTTAAAATATTTATCGACTCCTGTCATGCTAATGGCATCGCAGTAATTCTGGATATTGCGATGAATCATGCATTCGGACAGTGCCCGCTTGTGCAAATGTGGTGGGATCCCGCCTTAAATGTCCCCGCCGCAAATTCACCTTATTTTAATCAGTATCCAACGCATGATTATAATGTCGGATATGATTTTAATCATGAAAGTCCTGCGACAATTAATTTCCGTAACCGCGTATTTACTTTTTGGATGCATGAATTTCATGTGGACGGATATCGTTTTGATCTGTCGAAAGGATACACACAAAACAATACACTCGGCGACGTAAATGCATGGGGCGCTTATGATGCGAGCCGTATAGCGACCTGGGAAAATATCGGTGATACATTGTGGCAGGTGAATCCCGCAGCCAAACTTATTCTTGAACATTTTGCAGCCAATACAGAAGAAACAGAATTAAGTAATTACGGATTTATGCTTTGGGGAAATCTGAATTATAATTACGCACAGGGTACAATGGGATTATCCGGTTCAGATTTCGGATGGATCAATTACCAGTTGCGCGGCTGGAACGATCCGCATGTAGTGGGATATATGGAAAGTCATGATGAAGAGCGACTCATGTATAAAAATCTCACGTACGGAAATTCCGCCAATCCTTATTATAATGTTAAAGATCTCAATACCGCTCTGCACCGTATGGAAATGGCAGGTGCATTTTTCTTTACCATTCCCGGTCCGAAAATGATTTGGCAGTTTGGGGAATTGGGATATGATTACAGTATTGATTACGGATGCCGTTTATGCAACAAGCCCGTCAGATGGGATTATTTTACTATTGTGAACAGATTGCGTTTGTATGATGTTTGGAGTGAACTCATTAAATTAAAAACCACCTATCCCGTTTTTTCAACCACCGATTATAATTTAAGCGTCGCAGGTATTACGAAACGTATTAATCTGAATGATCCCGAAATGAATGTTACTATCCTGGGTAATTTCGATGTACACGACCAGAATATTTATCCCAATTTTCAGCATACCGGAACCTGGTACGAATACTTTACCGGAGATTCCATTGATGTGACGGAAGTTAATGCGGCTGTTGCTTTGGTGCCCGGAGAATATCGGTTGTATACAGATCAGAAACTATCGACACCGGTTATTGCGGTTGGAACTGAAGACCTCGATGCATTTATTCAAAATAATATTCTTGCATATCCGAATCCTTCCGGAAATATATTCAATATTTATTCTGTTTTACAGGGTCCGTCAGAACTGCGTATTGAGATCATGAATGCTGCAGGGGAAATTGTCTATTCGGATGAATATGCAACGCAACCCACAGGTGAATTCAGCTTCACCTGGAATGCCACTAATGTTTTACCGGGAATTTATTTCTGCAGAATCATTTCTGAAAATTCTATCAGCACCGCGAAGCTGGTGTTAATGAAATAATATGCTGATTAAGGTAGATGCGCGTTAGGGTTTGCCGATAAAATACCGCAGTCTGAAGCCAATTAAATTTGATTAATATTATTGGATCCGAGGTTGGTTGCGTTTGAGAAACCGAATAATCAATCTGTGTTATAAAAGAAGCGATGAATGGTGATACAAGGAACTAAATAATGAAAAAATATTTAATATCGCTCCTTGGTTTTATCATAAAATTCAAACTCTATCATATATGTGTTATCGAAGGTATAATTCAATATGAGATCCATTTCAAGCGATTTGTCAGCAAATGTCCTGTTCAGAGCATCGGTGCCTACCATAAGAAAGCCAACACTCACGTATAATTTTTTCCCTTCCTCAAACGGATCCATAGCAGTACAGGCAAGGAAAGCACTCACATCTGAATATTCAGAAGGGTAGACTTTAACATTTACCAGCGTTTCAATAAGGTTTTTCATTGCTGTATAGCCCGTTAATTCATCGGTATACGGGCCGATACCGGCCTTATAATAATAATATCCGGAAAATCCGCCTACGCGGCTCCGGCTGGCACCCGGAAATGGAAGTGTTGTGAGATAACCGCCATCAAGTATTCCGACATGTTCACCCACGATGGATTTAAAACTATCTACATACGCGAAATATAGTTCTGTGATAAATGTTTGCATGGATGACAGATCGAATGTTAAAGGAGGATCAATTACTACTTCTTCCTTAGTTTCTATCGATACAGCTACCGGATTGTAATTTTCTCCCTCAACCGCTGCCACCCTGAAATAATCGAACCATACCTGTTGCCCGTTGAAATTGACATTTGCGGTATACCAGCAATCCTCCACCAATGTTGCATTGTTGATGAGCGTAACGGTCTCACCGATATAATCCTTTCTCTTTTTATAATAACTATCAGATTCTGACACCTCGGTTATTACAACTTTAGATCCGGCCGGAAGTTCTGAAAGAGAAAGCACTCCGGACGGGCATTGTGAAAAAATTTTACCCGGGATATTGGTGGCAAGTAAAATAGCGGAAGCGAATATTATTTTTTTCATTTAGGATTAAAAATACAATATTTATTTCATTCAACCTGTCTGCATGAATTAAAAAACCGGGTACTATCCATAAATAAGTAAGCTGTTTAAGAATTATGCCTGCTGTTTCCGAAAACGATACTGCGAAATATCCTTATATTTCACTTTAACCAGGATAAATTGTTTTAAAAAATATTAAAATCCATTGCCACCAAGACGGGAAGGCGGGAAGGTGCGCAAAGAGATTTCGATCCGTGAATTAGATTATTTTCAAATCATAATCTAATCGTTACCTCCAACCTGTTTAATTGCCGGACTCCGTAGGAGTCCAATTATTGTAGCAAGATCAACCGGATTAAAACCGCGACCGCAGAGCGGTCGAATAATTGTTTTAAAAAATAATAAAAACCATTGCCACAAAGACGCGAAGGTGGGAAGGTACACAAAGAGATTGCTGTCGGGGAATTAGATTATTTTCAAATCATAATCTAATCGTTACC
>CAYTFT010000249.1:0-4600 GCA_964437155.1 uncultured Chitinophagales bacterium
TTCTTCTTCTATTTTCACTTTATCGTCAACCCTGTTATTTGTATCTGTTGCATCTGTGGTATTATTTGTATTGCGCTCAATTTCCGGTATTCCGTTATTCGCTTCATACTGATATTTTTTGATCGCACCCGGCTCGTCATTTGAATTGTTGAATATTTTAATTCCGATAAACACCATCAGCACTGCTGCAACGGCTGCAGAATATTTCACCCATGAGAACATCGTAACCACACGCGCACCGCCTTCTTTCTTCAAAGCCTCCTTACCTGCAAATACGACCTGCATATCGGGCTCCAACTTTGTTTGTCTGAACATTTCGAGTTCCGCCTTTAAGGAAGGGTGGAATTCGAGAAATTCGGCGAGCTCTTTTTGCTGCGCGGAGGAAAGATTACCTTCCACGTAATCGATCATCCATTCTTCGTAATTATTGATATTGATGTTCATATTAAATGATGAATGCTGACTAAATATTCCTTTAAGTTTTGTCGTGCACGGAAAATATACACTTTCACCTGGCTCTCACTCAATTGCAATATCTCCCCGATCTCTTCATAACTGTATCCCTCATAATCGCGGAGCAGCACGCAATTTTTCTGCACTTCCGGCAACCGGGAAAGTGCCTTTTCGATGGCATCCTTTACGTCCACCTGCATCTCTCTGGTTCCGCCCTTCGCCGCTTCGTCGATCTCCTCGACATAATCCATCCGCTTATGCTTTCGGATATGGTCGATCATGTTGTGATACGCCGTACTAAACAAATAACTTTTCGCCTTCTCAAACTGAACAGCCTCGTGGTTTTTCCAAAGGATCTCGAAAGCATTCTGCACGATGTCGCGCGCATCGTCGTCGCTTCTGAGATTCTTTCGGATGAACCGGAAAACACCGTCAGCCCACATATCCACTGTCTGATTGTATTCCCTGGCTGTCATCCTGCAGTAAAGCGATTTAGGTTAAGAAAAAGTTACAGGTTTAGAAAAAAATAATTGTTTGGTCAATAAACTAGTGAAGTTTGCTTTGATTTGCATCGTAAATTTACGGAAACCACAAAGTTATGAGCATCCTTTTCCCAACCGACCTGAGCGAGCAGTCTGTAAAAACATTCGAATATGCCATGCATTTCGCAAAAATGCTGAACATGCCCATCACGCTGATGCATGTCTATCCGATCCCGATGGCATATCCCAGTCTCGATGAGACCCGCACCGGGGATATTTCGGAGGAACTGATCACGGCAACCGAAGCCGCCCATGCTGAAAAACTCAACCAGTTTGCGGCTGCACTAAAGGCAAAATTCGGCGGGGCGGCCCCGGAGAGCCTGCGTATCGGGACAGAATTACGGATGGGATTTGTGGGTGATGAAGTGATCCATATGGCGGCAAGTATGCAGGCGGCTTACGTGATCATTGGTGTTAAGCATACTTCCGGGCTCAAGCGTTTTCTCGGCGGAAGCGATGTTTCCACTATCGTACGCCGCTGCCACGTTCCTGTCATTACTGTCCCTGAGAATTACACATTCAAACCCATTGAAAAGATAGCGTATGCCACAGATCTCACTTTCAGTGATAACGAAGTGATCAATCGCCTCCTTGATCTGTCGGCAAAATTCGATGCACATGTAAAATGTTTCCACGTGCACGACAGCAAGTTAGAAACGGAGAATGCGATCATACATGATTTTATTGAACAATATAAAAGCGAGGCGAACCACCGGCGCATCACGTTCGAAATGGTTGATAATATCAGCATTACCGACGGTATCGATTATTATGTGAAAACACACGATATTGATATGCTCGCAGTATTAAAACAGAAAACATACTGGCTGGAAATATTTGAAACCAGTATTACGAAAAAAATGGTATATCACGAAGATGTGCCGATGCTGATCTATCACGAATAAGCGGAAATTATTTCTCCGGCCGTTTATATGCCGCCCATCCGCCGATCACGGTCTGCAATACTTTTACAGAGGGAATTTCATTTTCCGGAATCGTCATGATGTCTTTATCAAGTATTACAAAATCAGCCATTTTGCCGGCTTCCAGGCTTCCCTTTTCCTGATCTTCAAATGCTGCATAGGCTGCCCAGATCGTCATTGCTTTCAGTGCTTCGGTACGGGTAAGTGCATTTTCCGGTTGAAATCCTTTCTCCGGTTTACCGGCAAGATCTTTTCGTGCAACCGCTGCATAAAATCCTAATAACGGATTGATATTTTCTACAGGGAAATCACTCCCGTCGGCGATGATGCCGTTTTGTTTGAGCAGATCTTTATATGCGTAAGCATTTTTAATTCGCTCAGGGCCCAGTCTTTCATCCGCCCATTCCATATCACTTGTTGCATGCGCAGGCTGCACAGAAGGAATTATAGAATATTTTCCGAATTTGCCGATATCATTTTTATTCACCACCTGGCAATGTTCTATGCGCCAGCGGAGATCATTTTTCCCGCCGAGAATGGAACCATATAAATTCAGCACCATTCTGTTTGCAGAATCACCAATGGCGTGGGTACATGCCTGAAATCCCATTGCGTAAACCCGGCGTAATTCCTGGTATAACGAATCGGATGTGTAATAAGAAATACCCCGGTTATCCGGTTCATCCGAATAATCTCTCAGCAATAATGCACCGCGGCTGCCGAGGGCGCCATCTGCATAAAATTTAAATGCTTTCACATGAAATCTGTCGGTATAAATAATGCCGTTCTCGAGAAAATAATCGAAATTTTTAGTGTTTGCACTTGCCATCGCATACACACGGATTTCAAGTTTTCCTGCTTCGTCAGCTGCTTTTATGTTTTGAATTTCCCATAGGTCGAGACCGGCATCCTGCACAGAAGTTAATCCAACGGCAAGACAATCCTTTTGCGCGAGCATTAATGCATTCAATAAAAATGTCTTGCTCTTTGTCGGCATTTTTTTATTCACCAGTTCCATCGCATTATCCAGTAATATACCGGTGCATTTTCCATTTTTAATTTCTATCACGCCGCCTTCAACTGTTGTAAGTTCATTGATACCCGTTAATTCCAGCGCCTTCGAATTTACAACCGCCGCATGCCCGTCGACGCGCACAAGATAAACCGGCGTAGCAGGAAACAATTTATCAAGCGCTTCCTTCGAAGGAAATTCTTTTATTTCCCAGTCGTTCTGGTCCCAGCCCCTTCCGATAATCCATCCTCCTGTTTTTGTGATATCGTGTTTTTTTATGCGTTCGCATACATCGAGAAACGAAGTGGTGCCGACAAGATTCGTATACGATTTATCGACTCCATAATGGAGATAATGACAATGCGGATCAATAAATCCGGGATAGATCACTTTACCTTCCATATCGGTAACATTCAGCGACCAGTATTTTGCTGTAATGGAATCGTTGCTTCCGACTTCTAAAATCCTTCCCGCATAAATTGCCATTGCTTCTGCATTGGAAAATGTATTGTCCACTGTATAGATCTTCGCATTTGTGATGATCCAGTCGGCTTCTATCTGTTCCGGCGGAGGAGTGAAAAATAAAGAGAGGAGAAATGCGATCATAAAATAATTCTTTGAATTGTTTCGCTATCGGGATATATGCCTTTTGCAATTTCGATGAGCCTTTCGGCGACCTGCTGCGGATTATAAAGTTGATCATTATTTTTCAGATCAACAAACTTCTGCCGGCGCGAAAATCCTTGCGGATCTGTCGCACGTATCCGGTGCTGCATTTCCGTATCCATTACACCGGGCGCAATGGAAAATACTTTAATGCGTTCAGCTTCCTGCATTTGTTGCTGTTCAGCTGCGAGACAGCGGCTCATCATTTCCAGCGCTGCTTTTGTTGCACAGTAAATATTCCAACCATCATAGGCAGTAGTTGCGGCACCGGAGGAAATATTGATAATTATTTTCCTGCACCGGAGGGATTGAAAATTCCGGATAAATGTGTTCGATAGAATATGCGGCGTTACACAATTAAGATTATATGTTTCTGCGATAATATGCGGATCTAATTTCCCGGCATATCCGATCTCACCGAGCGATCCGGCATTGTTAATAAGAACGATCAGCGATGGATCCTCTCCTGCAGTAAATTGAATTTTATTTGCAACATCCGTATCAGAAAGATCGGCAGTAAAATGTTCAAATGCAGGATGCGCTATCGTATTCTTTCTTGAATATCCTGTTACATGATTTTCACCGGAATGTAATAATGTATTGGCGATCGAATTACCAAGTCCGGAGGATGTTCCGGTTATGAACCAATATGATTTGCCGGTGTGAACTTGCACGATCGGATCAGGAAATTGTTTTTTGAATTAATAGATGATCTGCGAGCACAAGCGCAGCCATGGCTTCCACAATAGGAACGGCTCTAGGTAAAACACAGGGGTCATGCCTGCCCTTCCCTTCCACAATCACGTCCTCTCCTTCCCTGTTCACGCCGGGTTGCTGACGTAAAATGGTTGCAACAGGTTTAAACGCGACTTTAAAATAAATATCCATTCCGTTGGAAATACCGCCCTGAATACCGCCCGAATGATTTGTTTTTGTTTGTATGGAACCGGACGGCTGATCAAAAATAAAAATATCATTATGTTCACTCCCACGCATTTTTGTTC
>CAYTFT010000250.1:0-2761 GCA_964437155.1 uncultured Chitinophagales bacterium
CACAATGGTATGTAGAAATCTGGAAAAACAATGCTGAATAAAGCGACGCGGAGAATTGATTTTCACGTACGCTTCGACTTATCATAAAACTCGAAATACAGGATATAGGTATCGGTTGAAGTGTCTTGTGTGATACGCAGACTGAGTTGCACTTTTTTATCGGCGATATTGCGGTCGAAACCGGTGCCGTTATACAACGGGGACAGGAACTGGTAATTGCGCACCATAGAATCCTCCGCCACCTGTCCAAAATCAATGGTATAGAAATCTTCCTTGTATGGTGAAATATACACCGGGGTATTTTTCATTAATGCCGACAGGTCATATAAAGCGGTAAAGCAGGTATGCAGGTCGTAAAAAGTCCCCATGGTAATCAATATCCCGTCGGGTGATTTTTGTCCGGTGATATGTGTGTCCTCTGCACCGGGAAATATTAACCGGCTTTCGTACCCGTAGGTATCACCAATAAATTCGCCGGTAATCGGTTTGAATCCGCTCTGGTATGCCTGAAAAACAGTGTTGAGAAAACTGTTGACCTCATTTTGCGTCGCCAGCATAAACGGGAAATCCTCAATGGAGGATTCGGCGGGATATATTTCTCCCTCCACGGGTGAAAGTCTGAAATAATTAAAGGCCGTCTCCTTCCCGTCTGTTACAAAATTGCCCTCATACCAGCATTCGCCATCTGTTGTTGCATCACCGGAAAGGGTAATTGTTTTCCCGGTAAGATCCTGTTTTTGTCCAAAATTAAAATCGTCTTCCCCTACATCGGCTATAATTACTTTGACGCCATTGGGTAAAACAGGCTGGGATAATATGCTGTCGGGACACTGGCCGAAAATTGGTTGCTGAAGGATATTTAAAATGCAAAAAAGGATTACGCCGGGAAATATCTGTACGGAAATTGAGGAGAAGCGAAGGTGCATTGAGATGATTTAATTCTGGGGGATAAAGATAAACGAGTTAAGGGAAATGAAAAATGAAAGATGAAAAATGAAAAATGAAAGATGAAAGATGAAAGATGAAAGATGAAAGATGAGAAAAACTTCCTGGGAGGTAAAGATTATTCAACATGAATACCATAGTTGCTGGAAGAGAACTGATTCAATCATCGTCGTCTTTTCCTTTGTTTTTTTCTTTGTGTTTTTTGCCGGGGTCGATAAAATCTTTTACTTTATCTGATGATGCAGGGTCCAGGTTTTTCTGATTTTTCATTACGCGTTTGGCATCGTCTTCGTTAGCGCTTTTGTGACAAGATGCGCAATCGGTGACATTCAATATCCCCTCTTCACGGTGTTCACTTATCATTTTTGAAGAAGTATGTTCGTGGCAGCCATAGCAGGTGTATTTTGTGAAATCGTTATTGGTATGGCAGGTGCCACATTCCACATTATGATGCCTGTCGAGAATAAAATAGGTGGAATGATCGAAGGTGGAAGGCTTCCATGCACTGTTGGTATGGCAGGTGCCGCATTTACTTTCGGCGATCGTTTTGTGCAACTGGTCGGATGGTGCTGCATGGCATGCATTACAATTTTCCGCTTTATCAGGCTGAATAAATGTATGATCAAATGCAATGGTACTTTCCCAGCCGTCGGTAGTATGACATTTATTGCAATTCGCATCCAGCAATACATGGAGGTCATCTCCCGGTGCAGCATGACAAGCTGCACAATTACTGATAACTGTTAAACTGAGCATGGTATGCTTAAAATTGCTGATGGCTTCCCGCGGGATCTTTCCTTTATGATCTGTATGACAGGAAATACATGCCTGGCCCTCCAGCGATGCATGGAATAAAATATTCTGTTGCAGTGAATCGGCGACCAGTGAATCCCTACCGATATCTGCAAGCGCATGGCAGGAAATGCATTTTTTATTATCCACGCCCCAAAAAGGTTCATGGCAGGAAACACATTTACTGTTGAGATCCTGGTGACCTTCCACGAGTTCACCGGGATTGATCATCGGGTGCGGGAATTTATATACCAGCACGGTAACAAGAATGGTAAATCCTATGACGATGATCCGGGTCATTTACTGAACATTACAACAGTAATCAAATGCATTAATACCAGAATTCCTAAAAATAGAGTGATCGGCAGATGCACTACGCGCCACTTTTTCATGAGGTCAACAGTAATGCTGTCAAAAAATAATTTTTTTTCTGCTTCTTCCTTTGTCATTCCGCCTTCCATCAGCAATTGTTTCTTTTCTTTCAGTGTTTCTGTAGCGCTTTTCAGCAGGAATTTACCAATGAGTCCGCTGGCAACGGCGATAAGCATCATTACAATTGCCAGCCACGGAAGGATCGCATTGAAATGAATTCCGGCATGCACCAAAACCATAATTGAACCTGCCCACGACATATATTCATGTATTTGCAACAATTGTTTCGGCGAACCGTTTTTAATGATCTTTCTTTTACGCAGCGAGTATACGAACGAGAGTACGATGATAATGGTGCCAACGTACCCGAAATACAATCCCGCATGTTCAAAATGCCATCTGTGCAGAAAATAATCAATCACAATAGCGATCAGTATCATCAGTGCATACCACTGTATGAACGGGATCATGTATCTGGAAAAAATAGACCTTTTCATCGGTTGCCGGTAAATAAAATCAATAACAGGTACGCATCAGGCAATATCAAAATTGAAGATTTGTTAGCCGCCGGGAGATGATATTAATCAGGCAGAAAGGTGATTTACATTCAACGGGAAAATAATTGCTCCTTTAGCCAGGAGAATTATATTTG
>CAYTFT010000250.1:2861-4599 GCA_964437155.1 uncultured Chitinophagales bacterium
TGATTTACATTCAACGGGAAAATAATTGCTCCTTTAGCCAGGAGAATTATATTTGGAAAATGCTTACCCCGAATATGATTTTCAAATCCGGATACTTGCAGAGCTGATATGCTGGTGTGCTGGTGTGCTGGTGTGCCGGTGTGCCGGTGTGCCGGTGTGATGGTGTGATGGTGTGTCCGCCGCGGCGGATGCCGGTGAAACAGCCAGGTATATCCTGATAGGCAATTCATGCAAATCGAAGGGTATTTCTTTGTGCACCTTTGTGCCCTTCGCGGCTTTGTGGCAATTGGTCTTATTTATAATATAACAATCATTCGACCGCGCTGCGGTCGCGGATTATTTATGCACGTCCTGCTACAAATATTGGACTCCTACGGAGTCTTCGATATTAACAAGATATGTTATGCATCAAAGAAACCATGACATTTATTTCCCAAAGAAAAATCTCTTAGCGCACCTTCGTATCCTTCGTGCCTTTGTGGCAATTTAAACACATTCTATCATTTTAATTTCCTTCCGCACCTTACCGCCTTCGCGTCTTTCCGGCAATTGGTCTTATATAAAATATAACAATTATTCGACCGCGCTGCGGTCGCGGATTATTTATGCACGTCCTGCTACAAATATTGGACTCCTACGGAGTCTTAGACATATGCATGATATGTTATGCATCCAAGGCATTAAATTTCCAAATAAAAATCTCTTAGCGCATCTTTGCGACCTTTGCGACTTTGTGGCAATTTAAATACATTCTATCATTTTAGTTTCTTCCCGCACCTTTCCGCCTTTCCGGCAACCCATTTAAATTATTTGACCGCGCTACAATCGGGAATCAAATGTATCTAATCTGCTCAGGCCTGTCAAAACAATTTCGTCTGCTTTCCGTCTTTAATCTTTTTCTCGCCGCTGTCCATGTCCCATTCGAGCTGAGCGCCCACTTTTACATCGCGGTTTTCGCTGGAAGTTTCCTGCTTCTTGCTTTCCGGTCCCGAAGCATTTTCGGGTTCTTTTATACCGGTCACCTTTTTTATCTCGTACTGGCTGAGGCGGTTGCCCTGACTTTTCCAGCCTTTTACGTCAATGAATTTTGCGATGTCAATTATTTCGGCGACCTCCTCATTTTTTCTGCCTTTCAAAACAACAATTTCCATTTTAGGATTTTTTGCCGTAGAAGCGAAATACAGTTTTGATCCCGGCGCCTCGGAAATGAAGGGATATTTTTTATCGGGCACCAGCGCTTCCACATAAAACCGCTTTACGAACATCTGCTTCTGTTCATTATCCCAATAAGCAGCAGAGATGACCTTTTCCACGTCGAATTTTTCGAGCAGCAGAATATCGCGTAATTCAAAACGGTTGCTGAGTTCGAAATTTGTCAGTTCATAATTTCCGTCGCGGGTGATCACCAGAATATTATCTCCGGTATCGAATTCACCCAGATAACGGCCGCGTCCGTCCACATTCAGCCGGCCCACAATCTCGTCGATCCATAATTTGCGGCCACCGAGTGTAGAGGTCCCTTTTGATTGCTGTGTGATTTTTTTGAGCGGATATTTCGTTACCGTAATTCCTTTTGCACCGCGTCCCACCACATCCAGCGAGCTGGAATCATAATCAAATATTTTCGTGTGTGCGCGTGCGTTCGGATGTAACTGTAATGTTACAATCTCGCTCTCCGAATTCGGGTTTGCCGAAAAATACCATACTTTACTTTTCGGATTTCCTGCAGTTAAATCAT
>CAYTFT010000251.1:0-4585 GCA_964437155.1 uncultured Chitinophagales bacterium
CGCAAATGTTACGTTGTTCCAGTTGGCAGCAGGAGCTGATGCGCCCGGAAAATATTCCCAGGTATCATTATCAAACAATGCCGTTTCCCAATGGTTGACCGTGGGAACCGGACAGGTAAAACAATTTCTGTTCTTACCTGAAGCATAAATAAGCAGGTGGTCATTGGGAGCGATCTCCTTATCTGGTAACTGCCATTTGTTCCAGAGATCAATATCGTCTGAAAGGCCATATCCCGCAAGGTTCACAGAGGAAGCTCCTGCATTGTATAATTCGATCCAGTCAGGAAATTCACCATCCTCATCTGTTAAAACGGATGGATTCGTGGGGGCTACTTCGTTAATAACGACCTGGGCATAAGTAAAGGATATTCCGGGGATAAGGAGGCTAAGGAGGATTTTCTTCATAGTGCTAATATAGCACAAGGAAGTGAAATATTAAGTTTCTGTTAAGGCAGAAGGAATTAACAATAATAGGCCACAACTCGCCGGAGCCGTTTAATCCGGAAACCGGAAGCCATCCAGATAAATATCAATAATGCTCAGCGGGGGATAGCTTTCACCGGTATGGATATACATAACCGTAATAAAATTATTATCCACCCAGCCTTTTATTTTCCATTCAAATCCGCTTCCGTCGGTCCAGTAATCAATCACGCCGTCAGCTGCCGGATGACTGTCCAGTGTATGGCCCTCGCCATAACCGACCGCGCCCACGATTCCAAATACGCCCTTCAGATAATCGAGATAGGATTTAAGCAGCGCAACATTACTCGCACGGTCGGTGCCGACAGAACCGGCACTCAATTTTACACAGATCAAGCCGAGCGAAAGACTGTCGGCAGTTATATCTGTTGTATACACAACGGAGCTGTCTTCCGAATAGGTTACATCAATAGTTGGTTGTGCAGGGAAATACGCAGAACACCCGCTGTCGCCGATGGGATATTTTGTAAAACGGACCTGCGCATTTACCGTTTGCAGCGTCAGTATAAATAAAATGCCATGTAACAATTTCATATCCCGTAAAATTACAAAACCGGGAAATGAAACCTGTAGGTATCAGGGCAGAGGTAATTGTATACCAGTACGATTAATTTTACACGAATGGATGCAATTGTATTTGTGTATAATGCGGATTCCGGTGTATTCCAGGCATTAAAAGATACGATACATAAAATTATAAGTCCGGAAACCTATGCCTGCCGGCTTTGTGCGATCACCTATGGAAATTTAAGGGTGCGGAACAAATGGGAGCAATTTATCCGGTCAATTCCTGCGTAGGTAATTTTCATGCACAGGGATACGTTCAACCGGACGCAAAATGCATCTGCCGATACATTGCCCGCCGTTTTTATTAAAAGCGGAGATAAGCTCGAGTTGGTAATCAGTGCAGAGGCAATAGAAAAACTTGATCTCGACGGCCTTATTACGGAGGTGGAGAAATTGTTCTCCTGATACATACCGGAAAATTTAATTGCATACCCGCATAAAAAAAGAGCCGGATCAAATTTTGACCCGGCTCTTTGTTCATCAATAATTGTTATTACTGTTTAATTATTTTATGTGTAAACTGATGATCAAATACATCGGTCATGTGCAGGATATAAGTTCCCCGCGGTAATGCTGCAATATTGACCTGATAATTATCATTTGTTATTTCAAATGTGCTGATCATTCTTCCGTTGAGGTCAAATAATTCGACCAGAGCAGGAAGCACAGCTGTATTTGTAACACCAATATTTATCTGATCAAAGGCCGGATTAGGCCAGACATTTAATCCGGGATCAGTGTTTAGCTCTGCACTTTCCATTCTGGGTGGTGCAGTGTAAATATCCACTCTTCTGGTATTGGTAGGATTTGGATATCCATACACAATAGTTCCGCCTGCAAAAAATCCTTTACTGCCCACAGTTGCAGCGGCTACACCTGTTCTCGCCTGCGACAGATAAAGGGTTGACCATGTTCCCAGAGTTGGATCATACACCTGAACAAGATCTGAATAGGTGCTGGTTCCGGGAATAGTACCGCCTGCGAAATAAATATGATTATTAATTACACTCATCGAAAATCCTGTAAGTGTTACCGGCATATATAAGGTTGTCCATGCACCGGTTGTAGTTGTATATCTGTAAATCGCATTTGCAGTTCCAACCATACCGCCTGCGAAATAAATTTTATTTCCGACAGTAACTGATTTCATTCCGTAATTGGCTTCAGGCATATTTGTGGTTGACCACGTAAGTGTAGAAGTATTATACACATCAACAGCAGTCAATGCAGCTCCGAGAGTGCTTGTTCCTCCGGCAAAAACGATTCGCGGACCTGCAACGGCAGCGGTAATATTATCACGCTTGGAGGAAAGCGTAGTTTTTGTCCACGTATTAGTCGGCACGTCATAAATATCTACGTTGTTTGAGGAGATTGTGCTGTACATCATATCCCAGTACCAGCCGCCTGCAAAAACAATTTTATTTCCTGCAGCGCCAACAGCAATATTGGTTCTCGCTTTACCGAGTTTAGCAGTTGTTCTGGTGCCGGTAACTGCATCGAAAATATCGACCTTGTTATACATATAAACGGGACCGGCAATATCTACCCGGCCTGTTCCTCCGGCGAATACAATTTTACCTGCAATTGCACCTGCACCGCCTACTTCGCGGTTAGTGGATAAATTCAATGTCGACCAGGTATTTGTCGCATTATCGTAAACCTCTACGGTTTTCGAATATTGCGGATCTGCAAAGGAGCCATATTTCCCGCCTCCGAAATACACCTTATCGTTATAACTTACCACTTCAATCATGCCTCTGCTCACAGCAAAATTTCCAAACGTATGCGTTCCGGCTGCAGCATCATACACATTCCACTCACCCCCATTGGAAAAAACAGCCCGTGTGGAGGTGGAAGCACCGTACATATAGACCCCGGGCGTGTTTGTGGAGTCTGTTACCCATTGGGCATTTGCCATAACATGGGAAAACACTATTAAAACAGGAATCAGAAATAGCTTTTTCATATACATTGTATTTACGTGTTGATCAAATAATATTTGCCGATGTAAAGTTCGCCCGGTATCAATTGGGAGCGTGTGATAAATAATACGAAGGCAGATGATTAAAATCAGCGGTTTGCCGGCCTGCCGGACTGATCGAACTGGGTTTCCAGTGTATCGTCTGTTCCGAGCCCCTGATACAATTCAGATGCAGGAAAATAAAAAGGCGAGGGAATATTATTTTTCCATAATTCCGGATAATAGGGGAGTTGCACGGTCGCCATGGAAGTATACTGCACAATGCGTTGCATTACCGTATCAGATACAATAGTTGCCTCACCGTTGCTGTACCATTCATAATAATCGGAAATCGTAAAAACTTTTTCGCGCGTTAACGCGCTGAAATAATTATCTGTGAACTGATGGAGTAATGTAGACATGTAATAATATCCGTCACCGGCAAGCCTATATTCAACCACAAGGCTGCCGTTCAGGAATTCATCCATATATTCCAGGGATGGAAGAATGAAATTATTATTTCCCGGATAACAATATCGCGGGTTTCGCACGGCGTTGCGTTCGATCCGAAGAAATGCCAGAGTGGATTTATCAATATACAACGTGCCCGACTCATTGCTTTCGCCATACATATTATGCAGGGTGTAATTATAAATCCCGTGATTTTCGGAGGATATGTTTTTGCGGAGGTAATGAATGATCCATAAGGAATCGTTCGGCATTTCATCGAAGGTAAAATCACAGGTTTGCAGCATATCGGGATTAAGGGAACTTGACGCGAGATGATAAATGGGATTTTGTTTCAGAAAATCCTTGTAATCATCATCCGATGTTTCATCTATGGTGGTGAAATGCGCAGATTTACGGATGGATGCGACCCCCACCGCTTCAGCTGCTTTCAGCATATTTTTTTTCTTTTCGATGCGAAAAAGTACATGCGAATTAGCTTCTGTCAGGTTTTTAAATTTGCCGTTCACTTTCTGGTAATGTCTGAAGAACGCATCACATGCAAAAGTGGAATCGCGATAGTTTTCAGGAATTTTATGGATCGCTCTTAATACAATCTCCTCGGGACCCGCATAAATAAATTCGGCAGGAGGTAATTCAACCGGCGGGCAATGAATGAAAACAGAATCTCCGGACCGGTAGGATGGAATTGCGATACTACGATGGCAACCCAGCGAATAAATTTCCATGCTGAGTATGGTACTATCTGCAGTCGTTTTGAAAACGAAAACACCGTTTGCATCAGTAGTTGTATAATCTCCGGAATTGTTCAATACAAGAATAGCATCCGCAACAGGAGTTGATGTTTCCTTTTCGATGAGTACTGCCCTGAACGTATTTTGTCCGAGCAGCATGCTGACAGGTGAAAAGCAGAACATCAGAAAAAATCCTATTATACAATTTCGCTTCATTGATGTATTTCCTTAAATGCGCTGTGCATGCAAATTATTCTTTTTCATGCATAATAAAATATCCTACGCGGAATATGACCTGTTTCTGACGGATTATTCTTTGCTGTTTTCGGCAATTTATTCCCCGGAAACAACACCTGCTGTGTAATTCCAGGAT
>CAYTFT010000252.1:0-4572 GCA_964437155.1 uncultured Chitinophagales bacterium
CCCCAGATATAATTTCCCCAGAGCATGCCCGTGAGATATCCGAGAATGCCAAATGCCATGGCGGCTTTGAGGGTGCTCACAGCTACAAGGTCGTAGATCATTTTGCCATACCGCAGGAACAGGATGCTGTAAATCAGTGAGGTCAGCATCAGCAGCAGCATCGCAAACCAGCAGGGGACATGGAAAAAAAGATTCCGCATAGATTCCCAGAGCGGATAAATCCAGGGGATATCAATCAATAAACCGACAGTGAATGTATAAACCAGCAGTATCACACCCGTCACCTTCCACCACTTTTTATGCAATTGTTTCAGCATGCTTTGAGTCTCTGAGCTATTGTTTGTGTGCGCCCGGGGGAGTGATTAATCGCGCCAAAGATAAGGAAATAATACAAGTGCCATTGCCACGATAAGCACATTCAGGCCCGCGAGATAAACGAGGTCCTGCAGGTTAACCGAAATATCATTTTGCTGAATGGCCTGGAGCGAAATGCGGATGAGTATCATGAGGATCGGGATCAGAACAGGGAAGGAGAGGATCGCCATCAATGTGCCGCTGTTCGATGCTTTTGCGGCGATCGCCGAGATCATGGAAAATGTGGTTGCAAATGCGATGGCGCCCAATGCAAGAGCACCCAGAAAGGAGGCATTATCAATGACCGGATATCCGGAAGTGGCACTGTAAAAAGCAAGCGTGAGTGCAGCAAGAAATAACATGACACAGATATTGTAAAGGATCTTGGCAAGCATGATGGCCTGCGGACCGGCGATGGTATAATAATACAACATGCGTCCGGCGCTTTCCTGCATAAAACTTTTAGCGACGGCATTTACAGCAGTAAAAAGTATCACCACCCAGAACAGGACCACCCAAACCGGACCGCGCAGGTCGCTTCCGAAGGTCATGAAAATGATGAACACAATGCAGAACATGTATAACAGAATTCCGCTGATCGCATACTTCTGCCGCCATTCGAAAACGAGGTCCTTTTTAAAAAGCGCGAAAACCGACGGCCAGAATTGCATGCGGCAAAGGTAAACAGAAAGAACCGGTGCGCGCAGAGGCAAAGGCAATTGCATTCCACCAATGTTTTTTTATACGGGCGTTCGGGCGCGCTATCCGCTCCAATCTTTTCGCTGAAAAAGCGAAAAGGATTTCCGCTTCTATCGCTAACGCAGATTTCCGATGCGCATAAAATGTATCCGCAACAGGATATATTTCCCGCAGATTTTCGCAGAGTTGCTGTCGCATTAATAATAATTAAACGCAGAGCATAGAATTTTGAGATTCCTTTTTCGGATATCAGCAGACAGGAAACACATTAAATCGGCGAAACCCCGCTTGGCAGCAGATACAATTGTATTTTCTTTTTATTGTCAATATAGATGAAAATTCCGTTTACCGATGGATCATAAATATCAATAAAATACCATTGATTTGTTGCGAAGGTAAGCGGGGAGGTTTCAAATTGTTTTTCAGAGATTGCGGTCATGATCCTGGTTACACTGTCGGTTATTTCCCTTCTGTATCCGTGGATTTTCATGGGTATATGCACATCTTCCTCCCTCCAGTGATATTTACCTTTTTTATTGAAATAGATCTTGTCAGGAGCATCCGGCGGTTTCCCCTCTGTATATTCGATATTGCAGGATGTAAAATGCGTGATCGTAAACAGTACCGGATAACCCTTCTGACCGATTGAATCCGCCTCCACGGTTCCGATCGTGCATCCATTGATAAAATCCTGGTTGGTACTGATATAATTATAGGTCACTTTGATCTTTGGCGGCGCAAAGGCATTGAGGAATGTGTTAAATAATACTATTCCGGATACGCCGAGCAGCAGCAGCAGGCTGAAAACAACGAGAATGATTTTGGAGGTGCGGGACATGCTTGAAATAACGAAGTTAAATAATCTGACGGGTTTTTATACATCAAAAAAATATTAAAGCTGCTGTCCTTTTCTTGTTATTAACGTTTTACAATACGTTGCGAGATCGAAATCGCTTCTGGATTGTAATGCCTGCGCTGATAGTTGCATATATGCGTCCTCTGTCATCTGGTAGATTTCAGTGATGCGTTGTTTAAATTGTCCGGGTGTTGAGCAAAAAAAAACCATTTACTCCATCCTGAAGAAAATAATTGTTTTCAGGAAGATCTGAACTTAAAACAGGTATGCCGTTATTCAAATACTGTTTTAATTTAAAGCCTGATCTGGAAATATCATATTCGTTGTCCTGAAGGGTTGCAATACCGATATCAAATTCTGATATTCTGCTGTGAATTTCTTTTTCATTATTCCAATCTATGTTTCTCGGCATATCGAGGAGAATGTTGGGAGACCCGATGAAATAATCGGCTATAAAATTAAAATCGGTTTCATTTTTTCTGCCTACCCCAAGGAGGATCAGTTTAATTTTAAAATTTAATTCCCGCAGTGCAGGAAAGAAATATTTCACCAACCCTTCTTTGTGCGGTCCTCCAAAGTCGCCGATCCATCCAACGGTTATTGTAGCATTCTTTTTTTTCTTGATACAATGAGGATCGGGGGTCGGGGATGTATTGAGTATTATATTTTTATTTAATTTGGAAAGGTTTTTTGCAAGCGCTCTGCTGCCGACAAACACGCCTGAGCAGTTTTTAATAAAATAGAATATTGTTTCTGGGGGGTATCGCAGATAATCGGCATCATCAAGATCATAATATGTATCGTTTGGCCTGCATTTGATTAAGAATTTGAGTAAGGTAGAATAAATAAATTTTGAGTGTATTCTCTGAATGATTATGGCCGAACCTGTTTTGCGAAACAACAATGCTGAAAAATAAACCTTTAGAAACTGTACTATTATTTTTGGCCGATAACCCGGGATAAAAAAGTATGCGTCGATATTGTGGTTTAGCCTTAAATATTCTAAAGGATACCTGCCCCGGTAGCGAACACTCGGCGAATCAAGATTGTAATGGGTAAACCAGTAAATGAATTTTATTTCCTGCTTCGTCTCGCTTTGCATGTGTTACTATATTTTCAGAGGATCATCATAATTCTAATTGTCCGGGAAGTATTACATGCATCTATTCTATTCGCGTTATTTTATTGCGCTTAAGCACGCATTCCGTCCAAAATGTCCGTTAAATATAGTCGATTTATTCCCGTTATTGCAAGCAGGGTTTCCTGTGTCGGTTTTTTTCGTTAAAACACCTCCTGTTTATTGCACAAATACAATACATATCAAATATAAATACCAACGACTCTGTATAAAACTGAATTTAACCATCCCTCAGCAGCGTCCCGGTTAATCACATTGGATTTTTGAAAAAAAGGAAATCAAACTTCAATTAATACAACCATAATTAAATTCGATGATAAGTTTCGAAGATAAATTTACTTCCTTCCCACTATCATCCGCCGTTGCAGACACACTGACACACCATTCCACCATTCCATCATCCCACCATCATCCGTCCGCCACGGCGGATTTTCAACCGCAGCCGACACATTAGCACACCATCCCACCGGCACACTAGTTCACCGGCACACCGGCACACCGGCAAACCGTCCCACCGTCCCACCGTCCCACCCGCCCACCAGTTCCTTATATTTGCCCCATGAAAATCACCAAAATCCTCATTGCCAACCGGGGCGAGATCGCGTTGCGCGTGATGCGCACAGCAAGAGAAATGGGTATAAAAACGGTAGCGGTTTATTCTGAAGCGGACCGCAATGCCGTGCATACACAGTTTGCGGATGAGGCTTATCTGATAGGGCCGCCGCCTTCAGGGCAGAGTTATCTGCTCATGGATAAGATAATTGATGTGGCAAAGCAATCGGGAGCCGATGCCATTCATCCCGGCTATGGATTTTTAAGTGAAAATGCAGTGTTCGCCCAAAAGGTAACGGATGCGGGTATCCTGTTTATCGGGCCGACTGCCTACAGCATTAATATGATGGGCGATAAATTGTCGGCGAAACAGGCGGCAAAGGAATTTGATATTCCTATGGTTCCCGGAACCGACCATGCAATCACCGATCTCGAAGAGGCAAAAGCGGTCGCTAAAAAAGCCGGTTATCCTATTTTGATTAAGGCCAGCGCCGGCGGTGGCGGAAAAGGCATGCGCGTGGTGAATAATGAAGCCGAACTCGATGAACAAATGCATCGTGCAATGAGCGAAGCATTGTCGGCTTTCGGTAACGATGCGGTTTTCATTGAAAAATTTGTAACCTCACCACGACATATAGAAATTCAGGTGCTTGCCGACAATCATGGCAACGTTGTGTATTTATTCGAACGCGAATGTTCTATTCAGCGACGCCATCAGAAACTCGTGGAAGAAGCACCTTCGGCTGTCGTTTCTCCCGCCATGCGCAAAGCAATGGGAGAGAGCGCCGTAAAAGTGGCGAAAGCATGTAATTACAGCGGCGCGGGAACAGTCGAATTTCTGGTGGACGCAGATCTTCATTATTATTTCCTCGAAATGAATACGCGTTTGCAGGTTGAACATCCGGTAACAGAATTTATTACCGGCCTCGATCTGGTGCGCGAACAAATATTAATTGCAGAAGGAGAACCACTG